>JAAZOO010000231.1 GCA_012797715.1 Geobacteraceae bacterium
ACCGTCGGAGAACGTGCCGGCGCCTCCTTCTCCAAACTGGACGTTGCTTTCCGGATTCAGAACTCCTCCCCTCCAAAACGACTCCACGTCCCTGACCCGTTCCTCAACGGGTCTTCCACGCTCGATAAGAACGGGGCGAAGACCATGATCGGAAAGGCGAATCGCTGCAAAAAGGCCGGCGGGCCCCGTCCCTACTATGACGATTCTTTTCTTGCTGGAAAGACGCGGGATCGGCCGTTTTGGTTCCTTAACCACGGAAAGGATATCGGGATCAAGGCGGAATCTGTCCCGACACGCATTCTCATCCCTGACAGAGAACTCAATCGTATAGACATAGCGTATGGAGGATTTCTTGCGGGCATCGAGCCCCTTGCGAATGATCCGCCAATCGATGATTTCATCTCTTCCGAGAAGCAGGCGGCGACACAGATTTTCGAGAAGCTCATCCTCACTGACGGTAAAATCAACTGCAAAATTGAGTAATTGAAAAGGCACGTGACATTCTTACCCATTGCTTGAGAAATATTTTTTCCGTTCCAGGAGTTGTTCCACGATGATAACGATGTCAAGTGGTTTCGTTGACTTGGGAATATGAACACGCGCCCCCATCTCCGGCATTTCATGCTCATGGGGTGACCCTCGGAACATGGAGGTCAGGAGTATGAGAACCGGCTCATTATCACCGCAAAGACGCCTGATTTCAAGACACGTGCTGACCCCTCCCAGTTTTGGCATGACCAGGTCCACGATCACCACATCGGGAGTCTCATCCAGGAAGGTGCGTATCCCCGACACACCGTTATCTGCTGTTACAACGGAATATGCATTGTCGCGAAAGACATCCGATAGAATTTTCAGGAAAAATGGGTAATCATCAATAATAAGTATTTTTGCGCGGCGTACTTCCATCGGAACCTCGGGGCAAGGCCTCAGAATTGCGAAATACTACACCATAGCAGGGTAAAAGTGAAGGGGAAACACCCGGCGGTCGGTAGTTACGGGATGGGAAGAGAAACCGTGAACACAGTGCCTTTTCCCTCCTCGCTTTCAACCTCAATTTTCCCGTTATAGGTCCGCACAATTCGGAGAACGACCGATAAACCGAGGCCGGTGCCGGAGTTTTTCGTGGTGAAGAACGGATCGAAGACCTTTGAGATGTTTTCCCGCGGGATTCCTTTCCCCGTATCCGAGACACGGATGACGATTGAGTCGCTCTGCTGTTCTAGAATGATGCCCAAAACTCCTCCGTCGTTCATTTCTTCGATTGAATTGACGAAAAGGTTGGTAAATATCTGCTCCAATTCCATGGGATCCGCCTGGATAAGGGGAGGAATCACCCGATAGTCCCGAATCAGGCGAACATTGTGCATTAGCATTTGTGAACGAAACAATTCAAGTGCAGCATCGATAACTTCCGTGATTGAAACCTGGCGGAGCAGAAAGCGGGGGCGCTTTACCGCATCCATCAGTTTTCTCAGGATACCGTCAATCCTCTTAATTTCCTGCTCAATCTTTTCCAGGCACTCCAGTCGCTCCGTCTCATCCGGGCACCCCTTTACAAGCTGCACATACAACCCTATGGAGTTAAGGGGATTTCGAATCTCGTGGGCCATGCCTGCTGAAAGGTAACCCAGGGTCGACATCTTTTCCGCCTGAATGATCTCCCCCTGCGCCCTTTCCAGTTCATTGGTCTTTTCACGAACGCGCTCTTCAAGTTCCCGGTTCCATGATGCAATTTCCTCAACCAGCCGATCTCGCTCAATAATCAGTTCCCGGTTCCGTATCTCTATCTCTCTGACCTTCAGGACCTTTTCAACTCTTTCCACCAAGTCCTGGTTTAAAAAAGGCTTCACGATATAATCCGAAGCCCCGGCTTTCATCAGTTCGACGGCAATCCTCTCACTACCGCGACCAGTCAGAATAATGACATACGTGTCCGGATACTGCCGTTTTATTTCCGTAAGGGCTGAAAAACCGTTCATCTCCGGCATCATATAGTCGAGAACCGCAACTTCAGGGTTGTTCTCCTTCACCAGAACAAGGGCATCCAGCGCATTCGCTGCCGTGAGAACCCGAAACCCCCGGTTGCGAAATACTCGAGCCGTGAGTTCAAGATTTATCATCTCATCATCAACAATGAGCACGGTCCTTTTCCCACGGATGGGAACGCCCTCTGCTTGCGATACGGAAGGTATGTCACTTTTCATCTCTGAACCCAAAACCGGCAGGTGAAGGTATCCGTAGAGAAGGACTCAGTCGTATTTCGTTGCTGCTCGTTGCGAAACGGAGCGGCCACAATCCGATACTGCATGAACCCTAAGTACGAGCCTATCGTCTGTTGCGAAATGAGCGGAGAGAAGCAGAAACAGGGCAGCCGGAGCGAACGGAGGATGCCTCCGACTGTCGAATCCAGACTAAAATAGTCCCGTTTTGCTGTGCACACGAAAAAGGCAGCGGTACGCTGCCTTTTCGATAGGATCATCCCTCCAGAAATCACGTTTCTCATTCCATTTTTCCAGGAGGGCGAACCGTCATAACCGCACAACGCGCTCTCCGGACAACTCTCTCAGCCGTACTTCCAAAAAGAAGATGATCGATACCTGCTCTCCCATGCGTTCCCAGCACCACAAGTGAAACATTTTCCTCATCGATCTTCTTCAGGATCTCTTCGTAGGGAATCCCGGATGTGACAACCTTTTCATGATTGGGAAGTTCCTGCAATCTGGCCGCACAGAATTTCTCCATCATTGAAGCGGCCGCATCCGATATCTCCTGTTCCAGAGAGTCAAAGGAAATATGAGGGACATAGAAGCCTCTCAGATCAACAGGTTCGTTAATGACATGCATGAGAATCAGGCGGCTTCCGAACTTCTTTGCCAGTGTGAGGGCGTAGTCAAATGCGTACTCGGAAATCTCTGAAAAATCGGTTGCGAAAAGGATGGTAGAGAAATCTTTCATGCATGCTCCTCCCTGGATGGGCTATGAACCGTCGGCACCAAGAATCTTATTCATCACCATCTTGAGCTCTTCAATCTGAATCGGCTTATTTATATATTCAAAGGCACCGAGATTCATAGCCTCCAGATACGATTCAACGCCTCCATAGGCGGTTATCATTATCACATTGCTCTTGGGGAAACTCTTGTTCAGCTCCCGCAGGAAGGTAATTCCATCCATCTGGGGCATCTTGATATCCGTAACAATAAGGTTTACGGATTGCCTGCGAAGGAAATTGAGCGCCTCGCAACCGTTGGAAACACTGTCTACGAGGAATCCTTCCCTCACCAGAAGCCTGGAGAGCGCGTATCGAGTATTTTCCTCGTCTTCTACAATGAGTATCCTTTTTGCTTTCGACGAACAGGCGGTTGTAGGAGATTTTTGTCTCATGGTAGTGAAGTCTACCAGAGCGAAGAAGGGTGTCAAGTGTCTCGACCCGCTCAGGGTGCGGTTTCGTCACTTTCCGGACCGGCCTTCAGCATAACATGGGCAGACGCTCCCTTTGCCCCGAACGGCTTGAGAAGCTTGCCGTTCAACTCGGCCTCGACCCCGCCGGCATTGTCCAAATCCAGTGAAAAAACCCTTTCTGCTTTCCATTCGATTACGTCACCTGCCCTCAAATCGTACTGCTGGGAAACCATGTCGTCGATTGTAACGACGAGGTATCCGTCTTCCAGTGCCTTCATCTTCAGAACTATTCCCTTCTCCCGCGAAACCAGAGGAACGGGAGGTATGTCACTGGCTTCAGGAGGAGTGAACCGGAGCCCCACTTTTTCGGGTGGAACCTCGCTCTTTGGCTGTTGAGAGGAACTGGCAGACGTCATTACCGGTGGAACCACTAGAGAATTTTCCTTTTTCTTCTCAATGGCCCTGCCGTGAAATCTGAAAAAAAGGACAGCTGCTGCACAAAGAACACAGCCTCCTGCAAGGAGCACGAAAACCCATCTCTTCGATCCCCAAGACATAGTGGTGTCACGGCATTCGCCCGCGGTCAACTTCAAGGTTTCGGACTGAGATGGTGAAGGCACTCCTCCCGGGTACAGCCCGGGGACAATCTGTGCCTCTATTCCGAGAAATTGGGCATAGGCACGGAGAAACCCCCTGGCATAGGCATCACTGGGGAGCCTTGAATAGTTCCCTTCTTCAAGAGCATCGAGATACCCTTTGGAAATTCGTGTCACACGGGCGGCATCTTCAAGACTGAGCCCCTTTTTTTCACGGGCAAGGCGCAGACGGGAACCGACCGTTTGTCCATCCTTCTCGTTAGGAGCTGTATCGGACATCATTCACTCACTTGAGCATCTCGAGATATTCCCTGGAGAGTTGGCCGAGTTCACCATCTGCATCGATACGAATTACCTCATTGAACTCTGCTTTTGCCGAGGCTGTCTCCTGGATTTTCAGATAGGCAAGGGCCAGATTGTAATGGGCCCTCGCATAGTCCCTGTTCAACTCGATGGACTTCTTGAATTCCGCAATTGCCAATCCGATTTTTTCATCCGCGAAGTACACCCTTCCCAGGTTCATCCGCGCAACAGGATTACGAGGGTTGCTGCTCACAACCGGTCGAAGAAGCGTCAGGGCGGTTGCATAATCACCCTTTCCAAAGTAGGCAAGGGCAAGGTTCATGCACGCTGCGTCGTGATTCTGATAAAAGATGTCGTCTTTAACGATAGTAAGTTGATTGATTGCATCATCCCAGCGTTTCATCTCAAGGTAGTTTACCCCCAGATTGTTCCGGGCATCGGAGAAAGCAGGCCTGATGGCAATAGCCCGCAGATATCTCGTCTCCGCCAGATCATACCTCTTCTTGAGGAAATAGACCTGACCCAGGTAATTCAAGAGAAGAGGGTCATCGGGTGTGATCTTTTCTGCTTCGGTAAAATCGATGAGCGCTCTTGTGTAATTCCCCTCCGCAAGGAAGGAAAGGCCCATCTGGTAGTGATACGAAGCCTTCTTCTGGGACGCTTCCAGGACTGAGCAGCCTGTGCAGACGGCAACGGTCAGGAACGTCATGATCAAGAAAATAGATCTCATGGTGGTCACCTTCCGGAATGCTTCGATAAAAACCAACACCGATCTGAAATAGATACTTTCAGTATCCCCCCCCGGTTTCCGGAAGATCTTCAAAGTGCGTCATGGCTTTAAAACTTCGATACCGTTCCTCGATCTCCCGGTACGAAAGGTTCTTCAACCGGTTCAGGCTGAATTCCTCGACGGCAAAGGAGGCCATGACACTGCCGAAAATGATTGCCTGACGGATTCCCGACTCCGATAGATTTCCGGTATTTGCAAGGTACCCCATAAATCCGCCTGCGAAGGTATCACCCGCCCCCGTGGGGTCGAACACTTTTTCCAAAGGGTACGCAGGGGCTGCAAAGATCGAAGATTCAGTAAACATCAAAACACCGTACTCTCCCCTTTTCACGATGAGGGTTGCAACACCCATATCCAGAATCTTCCTGGCTGATTTCACCAGGTTGGGATCGCCGGAGAGTTGCCGGGCCTCGGCATCGTTGATGATTAGAATGTCAACCATACCGACAACCTTTTTCAGGGATTCGAGTTTGGATGATATCCAGAAATTCATGGTATCACTGGCTATCACCAGAGGGCTTTTTACTTGGCGCATAACCTCCATCTGGAGATCAGGATCGATGTTGGCAAGAAAGAGGTATTCGGCTCCGGCATATTCGGGTGGAATAACGGGACGGAACGACTCGAACACATTCAGGTGGGTCTCCAGAGTATGCGCTTCGTTCAGATCGTAACCGTACTGCCCCCTCCATCGGAAAGTCCTCCCCGGATTTCTCGAAAGGCCCCGAAGGTCGATATTCCGTGATTCGAGAAAGTCGGCATGTTCCTTGGGAAAGTCGTCACCTACTACCGCGACCAGACTTACATCGGTAAAGTAACTGGCCGAAGTGGAAAAATAGGTCGCCGAACCACCGAGAACGTTCTCGACCCTGCCGAACGGTGTTTCAACCGAATCAAATGCCACGGAACCAACCACTAGTATTCCCATCCGTCAACTCTCCTGAAAACAAGACTATCAGGCAATGTATCTGCCTGCAATAACGTCGAGATCCCGCTTCGTCGTGTCGGGAATAACCGCCTTGTCGGTGATAATTGCATATCGAAGAGCATCAGCGCAAGGGCATTTTCTTTCGCCACGCAGAGCTCCCACCGCATTTCGCACGATGGATTTGGACATCTGGATATTTCCTTGCATAATGGAAAGAATAGCATCGATGGAGACATCGTCTTGGGATTCATGCCAGCAATCATAATCAGTCGCCAACGCGATGACGCCATAGCATAACTCGGCTTCCCGTGCCAGCTTTGCTTCCGGAATATTGGTCATTCCAATCACGGAAACGTCGAACGAACGGTACATCCTCGATTCAGCCCGTGTCGAAAAAGCGGGACCTTCCATGCAAAGGTAGGTGCCCCCCCGGTGGACGTGCGCTCCTGCTCGATGAGCGGCCTCATGGAGAATTCCGGACAATTCCGCACAGACGGGATCGGCAAACTGTACATGGGCAACGATCCCATTTCCGAAAAAGGTGTTTTTCCGTGATGCGTTCGTACGGTCGATGAACTGGTCCGGGATCACGATATGTCCCGGCTGAATTTCTTCCCTCATGCTTCCCACCGCGGATACGGAGATAAGGCGGGTCACGCCCAGTTTCTTCATCCCGTAGATATTCGCCCGGTAGTTGACTTCGGAAGGAAGAATCCTGTGCCCCCTCCCGTGCCGTGGAAGGAATACTACCCGAACCCCGTCCAGAACCCCGGTTATGAACGCATCCGAGGGGGAGCCGAAAGGAGTCTCCAGCGAAACGCTCCCAACCTCGGAAAGACCTTCCATTTCATATAGTCCGCTTCCGCCAATGACTCCGATCACCTGTCCACTCTCTTCCATCATCTGTTTCCTCCGATGCATCCCCTCGGGGACGGGTCTCTCCACAACCAGTTTCCTGAACCTGTTACGGTACTGTTCTTTCCAGTTTGACAATCAGATATTCCCATGGGTCCCCCCCTGAACCGTTTTTTCCAATTTTGCCTTCAACTGGCCGCACGCGGCCGAAATGTCACCTCCCCTACTGGCCCGAGTAATTACGGTAATGTTCTTGTCGAGAAGATAGCGGTGGAAATGGTCGATTGCCTCCTGTAAGGGACTCCGGAAATCACAGCCATCAAATTCATTAAAGGGAATGAGATTTACCTTAACGGGAATCCCTCTCAGGAGTTTTACGAGCCGTTTCGCATCATCCAATGAATCGTTTAATCCCCGAATCATGACATACTCGATGGTAATCATGCGACGATTGGGAAGCGGGAAATTCCTGCATGCGTCAAGCAACGCCGCGATGGGATACTTTTTGTTAATTGGCATGAGAATATCACGCTGTTCATCGGTGGTGGCGTTCAGGGAAACCGCGAGATTCACGGTGACCGCCCTGCCCAGGCTCTCCATTTCCGGAACGAGGCCGCATGTTGAAACCGTAACCCTCCGATTTGAAATCTGGAAACCGTCCGGTGAGATTAGAATGTTGAGCGCCCGCACCACATTGCTCAGATTGGCCAGCGGTTCTCCCATTCCCATCAACACAACATTTGTTATGTTCTCTGATTCCCGGATCGCGCATACCTGATTGACAATCTCGGAGCATTGCAGATTCCGTTGCAGATTGAACGTTCCGGTAAGACAAAACCTGCATCCCATGGCGCACCCGACCTGGGAAGAAATACAGAGCGTAGCGCGTCCCTCTTCGGGGATGAGCACGGATTCGACACTCGCGCCGTCTTCGAGAAGAAAAAGATATTTCTTCGTCCCGTCACTGGAAACTTCGACCCTTTCGGGAGTCAGCATACTAATGGCAGCCCGCTCTGCAAGCTCTCGTCGAAATTCCTTTGACAGGTTGGTCATCTCCTCGAAACTGCCCGCTCCCTTCTGGTAAAGCCACTTGAAAATCTGTTTTGCACGGTATCTCTCCTTGCCGAGACCCAGAAGAAAACCTTCGAGGTCATCAAGGGAAAGATTCTTTATATCCGTCTTGTCCATTCCCTGCACCGAATAAAAAAGCCCTTCACCTGGAAGGGCTTTTTTCCTGTATCTCGTATGGTTAAATGAGTTCACACATGGCAAAAAAATACGGAATCTCAAAGGCGGCTGACTCGGGGGAATCGGAACCGTGAACCGAGTTTTCTCCCAGGCTGAGGCCGAATTCCTTTCTGATGGTCCCCGGATCTGCATCCGCCGGATTCGTTGCCCCCATGAGCTTCCTCCACTCGGCTATCGCTCCCTCCTTCTCCAGGACGAGCACGACAATCGGACTCCTGGCCATGTAGGTGCAAAGCTCAGTGTAAAATGGACGATCCTTGTGAACATAATAGAAACCCATAGCCTGTTCCAGTGTTATGTGCACTTTTTTCAAGCCGACAATATGGAATCCATTAGACTCTATTTTCTCCAGGATCTTCCCGGTAATATTCCTTTCCACAGCGTCAGGTTTGATAATCGCAAACGTTCGTTCCATCACATCTCCTGTCATTATTTTTCAATGTCGGCACGTGACCGCACTTCGTACCATTCAGTGGTTATGTTGTCAAGAAATTTTCAACCCACATATGAGAAAAGCCCACAGAGTACTCTGTAGGCTTTCCATCCTGATGCAAAAATGCTGCAGGATATTGGTTACTTCTTCTCGGCAGGTTTTTCAGCCGGAGCTGCAGGAGCCGGAGCGGCTTCCGGAGCCTTAACGGAAGACATCGGAGCCTGGGCCGGGGCCGGAGCAGCAGCCTCTGGGGCCGGAGCCGGAGGAGCTTCCTCTTTCTTCTTACAACCAGCGGCAAAAGCCATAGCGATAACAAGGCACAGAGCAAATGAGAGCAGTTTTTTCATTGACATAATCACCTCTTTCCTTTTTTGATTACCATACTCGCGCAAAGCGCGTGATGTACGAAGCCAAACAAGTTGCGAATATACTATCTTCAAACGAAAAGTCAAGATTTTTTTCCGGACTAAAAAGATACCGGCTTGGAGACATCACGCAACGTTTCATTCCTCCGGAAACGACCGGCCCATGGTACACGGAACATACGACAGTATCATCCTAAATCTATGAGTTGTCTCGAAATTGCAAATATAGTATACGAGAAGAAACAGATGGAAAGGAGGACGCCGTGGAAAACCTCATCTCACCCGAAGAGCAGCAACTTCTTCTTCAGATTGCCAGGGAAGCCATCCATGAGGCAGTGGGAGCGGGAAGCCCTTGTGAAAAGCAGGAGGGAAAGGGAAATCTCTTGGAGAAAAGGGGCTGCTTCGTGACTATCACGACACGTGGACGACTGCGGGGATGCATCGGTTTGTTCTCGTCCGATAAACCACTCTGTTCAACCGTTCGGGAAATGGCCATTGCAGCGGCGACAAAGGATCCGCGGTTCTACCCGCTGACAAAAGATGAATTGGGCGAAATAGAACTGGAAATCTCGGTGCTTTCACCTCTCAAAAAGATACAGTCAATTGAAGAAATTCAGGTCGGCGTCCACGGGATTTACATTGAAAAAAACATGTTCCGCGGTGTTCTCCTGCCACAGGTTGCATCAGAACATGGGTGGGATCGAACAACGTTTCTGGAACAGACATGCCTGAAAGCGGGGCTTGAACCGGATGCATGGAAAAACGAGGCGGACATTTATATATTCAGCGCCCAGATTTTCGGTGATAGATAGTGGGGAGAAACCGAGTCCGACCACCTTTCCATGGAACCCGGAAGGCGTCTTTACCTTACAAGTCAGTTGAAAAACAACTCCGATTGCGGTGTTTTTTCTTCCCGTTACCGTTTTTTTGATCGATTTTCTTGTTCATTTGACTTTTCGCTCTTTGAAATCCTTGTTCGTTAGCTTCGATTGAGCCGTTTCATACGCTTTTCGACATTCAAATGCACGGTTGCCGGCTAAAATTACGCAGTAACACCCGGTTCTTCGCATCCGTACGAGGTTGCAGGCTGACAACGTGAGGGCAACGTACCAATCGACCTTTTCAAGGCCGCGTGCTGTGTCTTTCTGAGATTGCCGACCGTCTTGATCCAGCCGAATGCCTCTTCGATCCTTTTGCGCATGCGAAAGCTGACCTGGTATCCCTCATGCTGGGTTGTCCGGCCGTAGATTGCTGAGCCGCAGTTTCTGTTACTCTTCTGGGCAACGTGCGGTGTAGTTTTCAGCGCCTGCAGGCTTCCGACAAACTCTTTCCTGTCATAGCCCCTGCCGCCTCCCACGGTAATGCGCTTTTCCCCGGCAGCGTCGGCTATCATTTTGGCCGCGGCTTCCCGTTCCGCGGTGCCGGTTGCGTGGGTGATGGTGCCGTTTACGACGAGACCGTTCCGGTTTTCCATCAGAGCATGTCCCGGCTAGCTCATCTTGGCCTCTTTCCCGCCGCTTTTCTTGTAGAGCCGGAAATCGGGTTCTGTCTTGGATTCATGGGTTTCGTATTTGCAGCTTTGTCCATGAAAGTCATATTCCTGGTTCCGGCCAATGGGGTTCTTCGGACCGTGATTGGGCTGCAAGCTTTTGATAGAGGCCCCTGCTTCGATCAGGGTTCCGTCAACACCGAAGTGCTCATCGGATAGAAGCTTCGCTTTATGGTCATGTTTAACTACTCAGGCCAAGAATTTTCGCTATACTTCCGCCTTAGTCAGCCGTTCCAGGTTCGTGGAGAAGGAAGAATGGTCCCAGACCTTTTCATCAAGGGACAATCCGATAAGCCAACGGAACAGAATGTGTTAGCTTATCTGTGCCACAGGCAGGCGGTTGCTCCTGATAGTTCCTGATAGTATAGAGTGCCTGGAGCAACAGGGTTTTCAGCAACTGCTCAGGCGGAATCAAGGGTCGACCGATAAGGGAATACATCTGGCTGAACACCGGCGACAGCTTTTTCAATGCTTCGTCTACCATCTTCCTGATTCGCCGTGAAAGTTATTTCTTGGGGACGAAGGATTTCGGCAAGAGATAGACGGACATCGCATCAGTTTGCTGGGTTCCTCGTCATTTCAAGTGGGTAGGGGGAAAAGATTATTGAAATTTATCTTGCCGATAATGGCGTAGGCGATGGCAATCAGTTTGTCCAGATTCCGGTAGCCTCGAGCCCTGGTTTTTGCCTATTGGATCAGGCTGTTGACTCCTTCAAGGAAACCGCTGGCAAGGGTGTTTCGAAGTGAGCCAAGATGCCATCCAATGCTCTTTGACGCCGGCATCCATGGACCCGATGAGCGGCAGGGTGCTTTTCTCGGCGCGGCGATACCATCACCTTCAACAGTTTTACCGCTTCCTGGCGGGTTTTGGGAAAGTAGACGTTCTAAAGGTTCAGCTTGTGCGCAAAGACAAAGGTGGCCCCGCGCTGAAAGCCTATGGTGATATCGAGAGGGTTAGCCTCCTTGGCAAATGAAATCTCGGTCACTACTTCACAGGGCTGCGTTATCCCAGTGCCATACCGAATAATACTTCTAATTAAATATCGTTGTTCTACCTCAAGTCAAGGAAATACTCCTAACATACTGTTACCCACTTAATTCGTTGAGGAGCCGTTTTCTCTTATTCGGCAAAAGATTCTGTTACGGAATGGCATTTGGGCAAAATACGATTATTCAATTAGATATAATCACCATGCACAAAAGCCCCGCTTCTCCAACGAGAGGCGGGGCTTTTCGATAAGGATCCCGGCGGCGACCTACTCTCCCACACAGCTGCCCGTGCAGTACCATCGGCCCTGAGGGGCTTAACTTCCGTGTTCGGGATGGGAACGGGTGTGACCCCCTCGGCATAGCCACCGAGAAATTCTATGCGCTTTTCTGCAA
>JAAZOO010000232.1 GCA_012797715.1 Geobacteraceae bacterium
AGATTCGAAGGTGATCATCTGCGATACGGTCAAGGCGGCATCCCAGGCGCGGGTCAAGCGCATTTCTCCGGGAGTCAGAAAGGTCGCTCCCAAACTGACCGCAGATGCGGTCATCCCGAAACCGACCGGAAACGCCATGATTCAGACAACGGAAAAGGTGGTGATTGTCGGGGCTTCCACCGGCGGGACCGAGGCGCTGCGGGTCTTTCTGGAGGCCATGCCCCTGGATGCGCCGGGTATCGTCATTGTCCAGCACATGCCCGAGCACTTCACGCGCTCCTTTGCCGCCCGCCTGGACAAGATCTGCCGCATTTCCGTCAAGGAGGCGGAAAACAACGACACCGTGGTGCGGGGACGGGCGCTCATCGCTCCGGGAAACGCCCATGCCCTGCTGAAGCGGAGCGGGGCGCGCTACTACGTGGAGATCAAGGACGGGCCCCTGGTAAGCCGCCACCGGCCGTCGGTGGACGTACTGTTCCGGTCCGCGGCGCGGTATGCCGGGAAGAATGCGGTGGGGGTCATCATGACGGGAATGGGAGATGACGGGGCCAAAGGACTTCTGGAAATGAAGGAGGCAGGGGCCGCCACCATCGCCCAGGATGAACAGTCCTGCGTTGTCTTCGGCATGCCCAAAGAAGCGATCAAGCTGGGGGCCGTGGATCGCGTGCTGCCCCTGGAGAATATCGCCGGTGCTGTGGTAAGGGAGTGCCAGTAGTCCGCATCCGGACAGGGAGGCGGCGGGGCCCTGTTACCCGCCCGTTCCCGAACCCCGTTCCCCGAGAGCGGCCCCCACATCCGCCACAAACCTGGCAAGGGAAAGGGAAAGCCGTTCCAGCACCACCATCCATTCACGGAGGTGCTCTTCGCCGTCGGACGTCAGGTCGTACAGCCTTCGCGCCGGCCCGCCCCCCTTCACGTCCCAGGCTGAAACCACGAAACCGTTCTCTTCCAGACGGCGGAGCGTGCGGTACAGTGCGCCCGGCTCGATGCGGGAATCGGTGAGGGCGTTGTCGTTGAGTGCCCGTGCCAGATCGTACCCGTGGGTTCGCCCCTTTGTCTTCAGCAGGTACAGGGTTACCGGCTCAACAAAGCGATACAAATTCCCCATTCCGCAGGAACAGGGGGTGTCGGGTCCGTGACGATGGCAGATTCCTCGAGGCATGCTGGCTCTCTTTCTTTAGTAGTATACGACTCGCAAGGTACCCCTGTCACTCTCGTTCTTGCCGCTGGGGAGACAGCCCATGGCGGTCCGTGCAGCACCCCGTCCCAGTGACCGACACCGTCTCGAAATCCAGGTACTTTTTCATGAGCAGGGTTCCCCCTCCCTCCGAGACGACACGGAGCACGGCATCCGCGTCCCTCACCCGGGAACCCGCCACATGGGTTATCTTCGTCCCGGAGAACACCTCCGCGCAGAGCGGCGAGGAAGGGCCGAGGAGAACCGCGGCGCGGGGACTACCGAGACATGCGAGTAGCTCGTCGCAGGTGCCGTTGATGATGGACGTGCCCGTAAGGATGGCAACGGTGCAATCGGCAAGTGCTTCCCTTCCCTGCTCCGGTGACAGTGTCCCGGCAGCGTGATGGGGATTCAGCTCGATAACGTCCAGGCGGCATCCGAGCGCCCGAATTCTGGCGATCACCGGCGCGAAGTACCCGACCATGGCCACCCGATCCGCCGGTTCCAGGTGAAGAAAGGAAACGATCTCCTCCCGGGAGACGGGGGGATGAGGCAGGACGTCCAGCAGGGCATTGGCTGTTGCCAGGCCGACCGCCCTGGCCAGGCAGGACGTCTCATGGGCAAGAAACTCCAGGACTTCCACGGCTGATCGTCCGGTCAGGGTACCCGCGTGCGGGAAATGGGTGCAGGAGGATGCATCCGACGGGGGGGTCCAGGCCAATCCCGCGTGACCGCCCTCCAGGCGCACGGCGGTATACCCCACTCCCATGCGCACATCGGAAACGACTGCGCCTCCTGCCCGGGGCTTCAGGTATTCCAGCAGGCGGTTCTGTGTGCGTAACGTCATTCCTTCTCCCCTTCACTCCGCTCATTTTAGCGGGGTCATTCATTCCCGGCAGAGTCCCCTTCCAGCAGCTCGGCGGCAATCTCGACACACTGTGCGCACGTGACAGCCTTTTTCGACCGAATCTCCCGGCACTGTTCCGAGCCGGCCCGTTTGGCAAAAGACTCGCGAAGCGTCTTCCGCTTCTCGTCATCATCAAGCAGCAGCAAGGCCGCATGGAGCGCGCCGCACACCCCCCCCACGGCCCTGCCGCCACCCATGGCCCGAGCGGCGTCTATCTCGTTCTGTGTGATGTCTTTTCTATGCCGGAAGGCCTTCACTATGCTCTGGGCGCAGTTGAGCTTCTCTCTGGTATAGGAATGGATGGCAGCTTGAACGGACATTGAATCTCTTCTCCTTGTCGTCATTGAAATCACTTCCACGGGTGGGAAGACGGCCCCCGAATCCCTGCAGACGATGCAACCTCCCTGCCGACCGCCCGGAACGATGTTCGCCTGCGGCTGCGGGGGCCGCCGTTTTCAGCCGTTCACCCGATTTTTTCGATCTCTTCCTCAACCTCTTCAGCGCCTTGATCATAGAATTTCTTTTCGTCCGGAGCAAGCTCATGGAGCAGCCGGAGGAATTCTCCGGCATGGACCCGCTCCTCATCGGCTATGTCTTTGAGAACCTCAATGGCAAGTCTGTTATCCGTGGACTCGGCAAGCTGCATGTACAACTGGATTGCTTCATACTCCGCAGCCACCATGAAACGGATGGCGCGAATCAGTTCCTCATTGGTAAGTTTCCTGTCGTTTGCAAGCCCTGAAAAGGGCGATCCGAACTCCGGCATCTCGTTCTCCTTTCGTGTTGTATTCCGTTTGTTGCGCGCCCCAAGGGGCCT
>JAAZOO010000233.1 GCA_012797715.1 Geobacteraceae bacterium
ACCAGATCGACAACCCGTATGTGGACGCCTCCAGCAACGGTCTGACCTATGTGGTGGAAAAGTTCAGGGAAGAGCGCATCGCGGGGCACATCACCCTCCACAAGGGAGAGCGCTCGCGGCTTGCGGAGCTGTCGGCGAACCTGCTGTAAGCGTGCCGAATCTGCCGTCCCCGGTTTCGTCCGTAACCATTTGTTGCGACAGTCTTCACGAAAACGAAATAATCCGACACTAGTCTGGCATTTGTGTGATGCGCGCCGGTGCGCCCCCTCGCGTCCGGCGCTCTTCCGGGTACTTTGCTGACCGACCGTCGTGGACCAGAAAGCCCGTAAACAGGCCCACCGCCTTTTTCGGATTTTCTCATCGGGGACTGCACGGGAGGGACGCCATGGAACACGGAGATTCCCATCCAAGGAAAGGCACGGAGCGCGGCACCGCACTGCGAATGGCTGCAACGCTTTTCCTTCTCCTGCTCCTGCCCCCGGCGGGCGGCGCGAACGCGGAACCCTTAAGCCCCGCAGCCGCGCCGCCCGCCGGTGTCCGGGAAAGACTGGTCGCGGGTTCTCCCCAGGAACTGCTGGTCCTTTTCGACGACAGTGACGCAGAAGCGGACGCGGCCCGGCTGCGCCGAGGCAGAGGGATCCTCCACGATGATGAAGAGGTTCTCGCGGCAAAGGCGCGGCTCTTCACGGTAACCAGGCGCCGTGTCCTCGCGCATCTCCCTGCCGGCCAATTCGCGACCCTGCGGGAATACAGCCACCTCCCCATGGCCTTCCTGCGTTTTTCCACGGCAGAGGCCCTTGATCGCCTGCTGGCCGGTCCCGAGGTCCTCGCCGTCTACGAGAACGGGATTCTGTACCACCAGCTCACCCAGAGCCTGCCGCTGGTGAAGCAGCCCCAGGCGGCATCCCTCGGCATGACCGGCGCAGGAACCTCGGTGGCGGTCATCGACACCGGAGTCACCTACACCCATCCCGCCTTCGGTTCCTGCACCGCGCCCGGCGTCCCGGCCGGGTGCCGCGTTTCCGCGTCCGTGGAGATCGCACCAGACGACGGGAGCCTGGACGACAACGGACACGGCACCAATGTGGCGGGAATCGTGGCGGCCACGGCACCCGCAGCGAACATCGTGTCCCTGGACGTTTTCACCGGCGCGACAACCACCTTCGACCTGGTGATCGCTGCCATCAACTGGGCCATCAATCACAAGAGCGCCTACGGTATCGTTGCCCTCAACATGAGTCTCGGCGACGGCGTGAAATATGCGTCCCCCTGCTCCAGCAAGTCCACCAACCCCTTTGTCGCACCCATCGCAGGCGCCCGCTCCGCCGGCATCATTCCCATCGCATCCGCGGGCAACGAGGGGTATACCGACGGCATCTCCAAACCCGCCTGCACCCCGGGGGTCGTTTCCGTGGGCGCGGTGTACGACGCCAATGTGGGCTCCCGCTCCTGGAGCGTCTGCACCGATTCCACCACGGCCGCGGACAGGGTGACCTGCTTCTCGGACAGCGCATCCTTCCTGACCCTGCTCGCCCCGGGCGCCCTGATCACCGCCGCCGGCTCCACCAAGGGGGGCACTTCCCAGGCAGCCCCCCACGTGGCGGGCGCCGTCGCGGCGCTGCGCGGGGCGTTTCCCGGTGAGACACTGGACCAGACGGTGGCGCGCATGACCTCCGGCGGCGTACCCGTCACCGACTTCCGCAACGGCCTCACCCTGCCCCGCCTCAATCTGCTTGCAGCGGGAAACCCGCCCGCCAACGACTCCTTTTCAGCCGCGCAGCAGATTGCCGGAACCTGCGGCACGCTGTCCGGAGTATCCTGGAATGCCACCAAGGAGAGCGGAGAGCCGGACCATGGGGGAAATACCGGAGGAGCCTCGGTCTGGTGGAAATGGACGCCCTCCCTGACCGGGACTGCGTCCATCACCACCCACGGCAGCGGCTTCGACACCCTTCTCGCCGTCTACACCGGTTCTGCGGTAGGCGGCCTGACCCAGGTTGCGTCAAACGACAATGACGGCTCACCCGGGGGGACCAGCAGCGTGCACTTCACCGCCGAGGCGGGAACCGTGTACCGCATTGCGGTGGACGGCGCCGGCGGCGCCGAGGGAACCGTCGCCCTCGACTGGAGCCTCGTCCCGGAGGCCGACCTGTCACTCACCCTCACTGCCGCCCCCCCTTCCATTCAGATAGGCGAGGAAGCGGCCCTTGCCCTCAGCGTAGCCAATGACGGGCCTTCAACGGCATCCGCCGTGACCCTGACGGCGAGCCTGCCACCTGGGATGCAGCTCATCACCGCGTCCTCGGGCTGCTCCCCATCGGGAAACATCGTGGTGTGCAGCAAGGGAGAGAGGGTAGCCGGGGCGACGGCTGGTGCGAGCGTACTGGTACGGGCAGTGTCCGCCGGCCTTCTGACCGTAACCGCCCAGGCAACGGCGGAAACGGCGGACCCGGAGCCCGGAAACAATTGCACAACCGCGGACGTGGAGGTAACGGAGGCCCCGCCGGCGGTTCCCGCCGTTTCCCCCTGGGGCATGGCTTTCATAACGGTGGTTCTCGGCCGCTTCGCACGGCGGAGAATCTGCGGAAACTGCGAGAAACGGAAAGTGAATTGACAAGAGAGGGAGGAAAAAGGAATGCCGGAAAAACATGTGCGGGAGATCGAAAAAATCGCCGTCGGCCTGGGAACCCTGAAGGCCATGCTGGGAGTGTCGCGCATGGACGACAGCGAGTGGGAGAACGTATCCGCGATACTGGATGAATTCTCGTTCCGGCTCCGCACGTCGGCGGACGGGATACGGCAGGGAAGGATCCAGGAAATGCACGGTTTCGGAGAAGCGCATGCCCGAGGGGAAATCGGCATGCCCCTGTAACGGTGCGCAGAACCTGTAACGCTCTTCACGTCCGCTCACCTGCCGGAGGGAAAACCCGGACCGGAGGAATCCGGCCGGGCTTTCTTTTCAGATTTCCCGTACGTTCCTGAGCAGTGACGCATGGCTTCGGTACGCCGCGAGGTAGCGGGCATCCTCGGCATACGTTGTGGGATAGACCGGCGGGACCGGCCGTCGCGCCATATTCCGGTCAAGGTTCACGAATGTGAAAAGGCAGGAGTTGGACAATGCCTTCGTGGTGCGGTCGCGGCTGATCCGCTCAATTCCGGTCTCAACGCAGACGAAGCTGTCGCTGGTGTATGTCACCCGAGAGGTGTAGTGCAGCTTGTCCCCCATCCTCACCGGTTGGAAGAAATTGATCCGGTTGACGGCAATGACGACGGAACGATCCGGCGCCACCAATTCGGAGCAGATGGAAGAAAGCTCGTAGTCGCGGCGGATCAGGTAACCCCCAAAAATGGTCTCCGGAACGTTCTCCTGCTCCGGGTACATGATCTCCCAGGAATTCCGCACCAGGCGCCCTGTCAGGAGTCCGTCGAAATGTTCCGCTTCCTGCGCGGCATGAAGGCCCGCAAGCATCAGGTACTCCTCCCGGCTCGGCGGTTCGAGCAGATCGGCCTGCTGCCTCCGGTGATCGTCCCTCCTGGCAAGAGTCTTCCGCGCACGCTCCTTCTCGATCTCGTCCACGTATTCCAGGGGCGGCAGGGGGACACTGACCGCATCTTCGCCGCTACCGGAACGGGCCACCATCGTGAAGTAACAGGAAGCGACATGGCTCACCGGTTCTCCCGGCTGTTCCACCCGGATGCCGACCTCCAGGGATGTGCGTCCCACGTGGTTGATGCGGGCATTGAAGATGAGGTCCCGGGTCACCTCGGCCGGATTGCGTACCAGGATCCTGTCGATGGCGGCCGTGACGACACGAGCATCCGGGTAGAAGCGGTTCACGTATTTCAGGGCTGTCTCCTCTGCCACCTTGTCCAGCACCTCCAGCAGCAGTCCGAAGCGGATGTTGGCCGCAATCGGTTCGTTCAGCACCATGAACCGACGGCGTAAAGCCTGATCGCTCCCCAGCGGTAGTGTCCGGATGAAGGATGTTTCCACCGGCCTCGTCTTCGTGCCCCCCTGATTTCCCTCGACAGGCGGGATTCTTTTTTCCTTCGAGCCTTTCTGGGGGAGTGCGTCGCCCGTATCCGTATGCAGTGATTCGTTTTCCGTGCGCTGAGTAGTCATTCTGTTCCTGTCATTCCTTTCACCAGGGATAGGGGACGTGTCCCCCCATGCCGGCGAAGTGCGATGAAAACCGGCCGGCACGGTACTGTATCGCCACAAATGCTACATCCGTACCAGGGGAATGTTACGTGTTGGGGAAAATAGTTCCGGCCTTCCCGAGCCTCTTCCCGTTCCGAAACGGGTGCGCCGACGCTACCCGGCAGCAATCATCTTCTTCTTCAGGTCGTTCTCTATCTTGAGCAGTTCCTGCTCCGCAGCGTGGCGCTTGCTCCTTCCCTCCTGCTGAATCCTGATAACCTCCTCGATGGTTGCAATCAGGTCTGCATTCACCTTCTGCAGGGTTTCAATGTCCACGACGCCCCGTTCCGATTCCCTGGCTATCTCAACGGTTCCCTGCTTCAGCATCTCGGCGTTCTTTCTCAGAAGCTCGTTGGTGGTCTCGCTCACTTCCTTCTGCAGCTCCAGGGCGTTCTTCTGGCGCATCAGGGAAATGGCCAGCACTATCTGGTTTTTCCAGAGAGGTATGGTATTGAGGATCGAACTCTGTATTTTCTCGGCCAGTTCCTGGTTTCCAGCCTGAACCAGGCGGATCTGCGGCATGGTCTGCAGGGAAACGGTCTTGCTCAGTTTCAGATCGTGAATCCGCTTTTCGAAGCGGTTCACCGCATTGCTCAAATCATCGTAGCGCTGGGCTTCGAGGGGATCTCCGGACTTGTCCGCGCTTGCTTTCAGGGAGGGAAGCACCCTGTTTTTCAGTTCGGCAACCTTCTCCTCACCCGCCTGGATGTAAATCTCCAGCTCCTTGAAATACCCCACGTTTTTTTCGAAAAGTCCGTCCAGAAAGGTAATGTCCCGCAAAAGACCGATCCTGGCTTGATCCAGCCTGTCCGATATTTTTTCGATCTGCACGGAAAGAGTCTCGTACTCGGCAAGAAACTTCCTGAACCTGTCGAAAAAGACACCGACGAAAGGAAGTGACGAAAGGAAACCGTTCTGTCCGGAAAGGCTTCCCATATGAAGCTTTTTCACGTTCACCAGCAGATCGGTCAACATGTCGCCGACACATCCGGCATCCTTTGCGCGAATCTCGGAAAGCACGCTGTCCGCGAAATCGGAAATCCTCGACTGGGTGCCGACCCCGTACTGGACAATCATGTTGCTGGCGGACAGGTCTATCCCCTGCTTGATCTTTTCTATCCTCTCCCGGTCCTCCGGGGACACCTCGATTGCCTTCATCTCCTTCAGAGAAAGGGTGGCTGGCGACGACGCCGGACTCTGTACCGATTCCATATGAATACCTCCCAAGTTGATGCGTTTCAAGACGGAAAATGTCGGGGAAAACCCTCCCTGCCCATCGTTCCCACCCTCTCGGCAGGTACCCGCAGCCCCGCCTACCTGCCTCCAAGGGCACCCATGAGCGTCTCCATGACCCGCGGCGAAGGCATGGGAAGCACCTGTTCGATACGTTCCGGCATCCCCACGATCCCGAGCACCCTGACGTCGTTCTTCCCGCCGATGATCCCGGTCCGGAATCCGTGCCGTTCCCAGGCTATCCTCTGCACCTCCCGATCCTCGAGCGCCCTGATGAGCCCCTGCGCTTTAGCGCTCACCGCAATAACGGTGTGGGAACTCCAGACCGTGGGAACGGGATAGAGAATGCGCAGCCTCTTTTTCACGCCTTCCCATACCTCCCTGTTGAGGAGGGCGAATTCGACGATCTGGTTTTCATATCCGACAATCATGGGGTGGGAGCCCACTCCCATGCGGAGATACTGCTCGAACAGAACTCCGGAGGAGTGCTCCATGTATCCGAGACGAGAGAAGAACTCCCTGACCCGCGGGATCACTTTCCCGACAGACTGCTCGTCCACAACCTCTCCCCCGTTGAGAATACCGGCCAGCAACGCGGCAAACTGATTCCCGCTATTGGATTTCAGCGGGTCGGTTGAAACGGCTCCCACATGACCGTACAGGCCGGGAAGACCGATATCCCGCCATTTCTTCCGTTCGGCGACCAGTTGAACGAACTTCCCCATGTCGATACTATAGAAACTTCCGCCCACATTTCTGACCACGCCGACCGATTCGAGGGCCGAGACCACCACATCCCACGAATAGACGACAATAGGCGAATTGAAAAGGACGGCATCCTTGACCAGCGGCTTTCCCCCGGCCTTGTACAACTCCACCGCCACCTGGCTGGAAGGAAAGAGGAAGTCGTACTTCCCTTCCTCCGCAACCATCTCCAGGCTGCCTGCCTTGTTGAAATCCAGTGAGATGCCGTAGCGTTTGCCCAGAATTTTCCGGACCTCTTCATCTTCCAGCAGACCGACCTTCTCGCTCCCCACCAACCCCTTGAGCACCGCCGGTTTTGCCTGGAACGAAGGAGAACCGCCGCCGGTGAATAAATTCCATGCCACCCCCAGCATCACAATACCCCCGAACAGGGCAATCCCGAGAATTTTCCGCTTATTCACCGTTCAACTCCCTTGAAGCCGTTTTTTCCAGAAGGGCGATTTCCGCGTCGAGGCTCATCATGTCCCCTTCCAGAAGGCGCCGATGGTGCCCCTTGAAGGCTTCGTGAATCTTCACCAGTGCTCCCTTGACCTTGTCGATACGTGTCACCACGTCGGTCCCCAGATCCCGGTTGCCCTCCAGTTCCGCGTAGTTACCCAGAATCTTGATGAGGGTGTCCAGGTAATAGCTGAAAAACCTTCGTGAAATCTTCACATAGCGGGTGTCCGACTTCAGTTTGCGGACAATCTGGTGTATCGTAGTGAGAATCCCGGAGACCATGGCTGTTACCGTGCGGTCGTGGATGCCGGGGAGGTAGGCGCTCACGGTGTCGGTCCGCTCCTTGATGTCCATGATCAGGCTCTTCAACTCTTCGTCGGTTACCCCTTCGACGAGTATGTCCATGCCGCGACGGTTTCCCGTAAGAAGCCACGCCGCCGCCGTCCCTGCTGCGCCGATGAAAAGGGAGAGGAAAAGACCCGCCTTGAGAAAGAGAAAAAAAACCAGAAAGACGATTCCGCCGATCAGCCCCCCTATCATGCCGTCCTTTCCGTTTCCTGCATTACTGGTTGTACCCTTTCACCTCGCGGAAGACCGCAACCAGATCCGCCCTGCCGTCAAATACTTTCCCCCGTGTCAGCCCGCTCACCTCATCGAGCTGGATGCGATCGGCGTCGCCGAACAGGATGGAGAATACGGGCACCTCCTTTCCGCACCGGGAAGCGGCGCGCCGCAGGACCTCCGGCCCGGGGCCGGAATTGCTCTTTCCATCGGTCATGAGAACGACGGCGGGAAAAGAAGCAGTAAAATCTCCGGTGCAGAGCAGGGAAACGGCCTGCGCAAGGGGTGTGTACATATCCGTTCCTCCACTCGGGTCAAGGGACTCCACACGGGCGACAAGGTTGCGTAACGCCCCGGCGTCCCGGGCTTCCGCCTTCCAGACGTGGCTAACCGTAGTGTTGAAAGGAATGACGGTAATCCTGTCGGCAGGCGCATTCTGGAGCAGGTAGCGGGATGACTCAGCCGGATCGAGGAGAAGACGCATGGCGTTCTTGAGCTGGGTCTCCCCATCTCCCCGCATGCTGCCGGAAAAATCGAGGACATAGACGGTATTGGACGCCTTGCGGAAAAGCGTCTGGTAGCGGACGAGGGCGTCCTGGATGACATCAGGCGCCGGCAGCTTCAGGGGCGAAAGGAGCTTCTCCGAATCGATACCCCATTCCGACTTCCAGACCTCCGGACCGTATTTCCCGCCAAATGCGGTGCGCCTTCCCAGGTCGAGGAGCCGTTGCTGGACCTTCCGATCCAGCAGATACGCCTGAAGCTTTCTGAAGAACTCTTCCTTCCGGGGATCGCCGTGATCCACGTATGCGAGAGGGGAGTCGGCAATAACGATTCCGTCCACCGGATAGACGACATGGAGAGGGTCCTTCCCCATCCGAGCCAGTTCCTGGTTGGTCTCGATGATAAGGCTCTCGTAGTTCACCATGGCATCATAGCCGCCCTTCAGGAACAGCTCCTTCAGCCATCCGGAGCTGCCGGATGAGCGGTTCACTCCGGCAAGGAGCCTTTTGATCCCGGACTGCACCGCCGGGTCCTCCAGATGCTTTTCCGTCAGGACTTCCGGACTGTTGCTCAGTGCATACAGGAACCCCAGGTAGGCGGAGGCGCCGGAATTGCTCTGGGAGGCGGAGGTCATGGCAAAGGAGAGCTTTCCCGACTCAACCGCCCGCAGAATGTCTGCGACCCGCACCTCCTTCCCGACAAAACCCAGTTCCCTCGCCTTTGCTCCGGCAATGCCGAACACCACCGGTGAATACATGATGCTCCTGGCGTGCTTCGTGACGCGATGCCGGTCCCCCAGATTCAGCCAGATGGAACTTGCGGGCCATACCGCATCGGCGGTAACCTTCTGCTCCCTCAGGTCCAGCATCATATCCACGGACCCCTTGTAGTGCATCCGCAGATCCACGCGATTGTCCTTCGCGAACTGCCGGATCATCTCTTCCAGGGCCTTGTTCTCGGAGCCGGAAACGATTTCAAAGGAGATCTTCTCCCGTGAACAGGAGCACAAAAGAAAAAAGGCTGCCAGTCCCGTTACCGCCATACGGAAAGGCAGCCTTGCCATCAGGCCGGTCAGCCCGACACCCCTGAGAAAACCCACCATCACGCCTCTCCTCCTAGAACCCTCCGATTTTGCGGAACTGCCGCCGCCATTGGTATGCGTTTCCATGCACACCACCACTATTTCGCCATATTCCACAAGGTGCATGCGGACGTGCAACCGGCAGCAGCCCGTTCCTTCCAGCAAAGGAAAGAAGGAAGACACAGCCCCGTACGTTGCTTGCCGTACCCTGGACAATCCCATGACATGCCTTCGGGCAACCGTCTCCGGAGGCGTGGCTTCGCCCTTTTCGATTGCACGAAAAAGCCCGGAAAAGGACTGCGTCCGGAATCCGGGCTTTCATCCTAGATTCGGCAGTTGGAGGCATCTTTCGTTCTCTCCGATTGCCGTCTTTCTGCTGCTCTAAGCTCATTTCACTACAGCCGATACACTCACCCTTCGGGTTCGGACAGTATCGGCTGTGGCCGCTCAATTTCGCTAAGAGCAGCAACGAAATACGACAGAGTCGCTCTCTGCAGACACCTCCAACTGCCGGTTTTAGGTTCATACGTACTGGCTGAGACACCGCCCCGGCGGCCCGAATGGGCGTACACTTCTCAGAAAAGCAGACCCGCCAGGGAGCCGAACCGGGGAATAGGGTCTACAGTGAAATGTTCCCGGTCACCGGAAAACAGCGGCGCCTCCCGGGCGAGGCAACGATAGGATGCAGCGACAGCTCCGTTCATACCGTCATCCCGTGCGGTTTTGCCGCGTCAGGAATACCGGGCCTTGTTCCTCTGCCGCAGCGCCACCAGCCCCACGATTCCGGAGGCGAAGGGCCACAGTGCTGCAGGAAGCGGCACCGCTGAGGGCTGCGCCTCCCCGTCCGGCCGGACGATGAAGTCCAGGGAGGTAAGGTACGGATTGGATCGGTACTCCGGGAAATTCAGGGCATTGCTCCAGGCCACGGCCCATTCCCCTCCCGAGTTGCCGTCCTTGGTGTAGAACACTCCGTACACGGGAGACCGATCCGTAACCAGGGTGTAGGTAACCGGATTGCCGCCGAAGTCGAACTTGATGCCGAAGATGTCGTTGGGCATCTGCGGATTGGACCCGCTCATACTCCAGGTTCGCGGTCCCTCAATGTTTGGGCTGGAACCGGCCAGTATCGCGAGCGGTGTTTCGCTGCGGGTTGTCTCCAGGATAAAATGAGACGGGTCCTTCTTTGTCGTCTCGAGCCTATAGGTATACGTCCACAGACCGTTGTCCGCGTTCCGGCTGATGAACCAGCTCAGGGTCAGGTTGCCGTTTTTCCACCCGTCCATGGCGGTCACGCCCCCTCCTGCTCCGCTGGTCCTGCTCCCCTGCAGCTCGGCCGTTGCATCCGTGCCCCAAACCGCTTCCGCCAGCACCGCATGGGCGGGAGCGCCGGCGCAGAAAAGCCCGAAAGCGGTCAGGACACACGTCACAATGAAAAATTTCAAGCGTTTCATGGAGATCCTTCCCGTTCGTCATTCCGTTCTGGAACCGTCACCCGTCTCTCCGTCCGGACGGAAAAAGGCAGTGTGTGCGTACGGGAAACGAAACCCGGGTATCCCCAGGGAACCCGAGGCTTTCCGTTCCCATGGTTCAATGGACTCGGCACATGCCTTCCCATAAAAAAAACCGGACGCGAAAGAATTTCGCATTCCGGGCATTCCGGTCCGTTGCCTGCTTCAGCGTCACGTCGGCACTGTCCCCT
>JAAZOO010000234.1 GCA_012797715.1 Geobacteraceae bacterium
GAAACTCTCCTGCCTCGGGTCTTGCCCGCTCCATCAAGGCGGTTCTGTTCGACCATCCCAAGACGGTTCTGCTTGTGACGGGACTTTTGTGCATCGCCTCCCTGTATCCGCTGTCCCGCATCGACTTCGATTACAACCTGATGAATCTGCAGGCAAAGGGGCTGGAGTCGGTCTCCTACGCCTACAAGCTGATGAAAAGCTCCGAGAACTCCGGCTATTTCGCCGTGGCGTCCGCCCGGACCCAGGAGGAAGCGATTGCCCGAGCCAAGGCGCTGGAAGCCCTTCCCACCGTCGACCATGTGGTGACCATCGCCTCCTTTATCCCGGATGAGCAGGAGCGGAAGCTGGCGGAACTTGCCTCCCTCCGCTCCCGGATGGCCGGTGTGCGGCCGGCCCCCTACGACGAAGACCTGCGGGTCATGGAGTTGCCCGTGGTGTTCGAAACCTTCCGGAATACCGTGGAGCGCTTTGTGCAGCGTCTGGAAAGGGAGAACCGCCCCCAGGCGAAGGAAGCTGCCGCGTTCCTCGCCTCCCTGGATCGGTTCTTTGCCGGGCTCGAAAAGGAGAAGGACCGCAATGCCGTGGGGATGTTGCGGGATTTTCAGGGGAACCTGCTTGCCGGCCTCCCGGAGAAACTGGAGACTCTCAGGAGCAGCCTTGCCGTGACGCCGGTGGGTGCGGCCGATATACCGCAGGAGCTGCGCAAGCGTTTTGTGGGCGCTACCGGCCGCTATCTCCTGCAGATTGCCCCGAAGGGTGAAATTTTCGACCGTGCGCCGCTGGAGGCCTTTCTGAAGGACGTGCGGTCGGTTGAACCGAATGCAACGGGAGAGCCGGTCATGGTGTTCGAATCCATGACAATCATGCGCGATTCCTATCGGGGTGCGTTTCTGTATGCCTTCCTGGCAATCGTTCTTATCCTGCTCGTAACCTTCCGCAGCATCCGCTACGCCCTCATCGGCCTCGTCCCCTTGGTGGTGGGCGTGCTGTTCATGGTGAGCGGCATGTGGCTGGCGGGAATCCGCTTCAACTCCGCCAATATCATCGTCATGCCCTTGGTACTGGGGATTGCCGTGGATTCGGGAATTTACATTATCAATCGCTTCCGGCGGGAAGGGGAGAGCGGTTTCCGTGTCATCACCAGCAGTACCGGACGGGGAGTCCTTTACAACACCTTGACCATTATGATAAGTTTCGGCGCCCTGATGGTGGCGGGTCACCAGGGCGTGTTCAGTATCGGAGCGGTCATGTCGCTGGGGATGATCGCCTGCCAGATTGCCTTCATCGTCACCCTGCCCGCGGTGCTGGCCGTTTTCGGGGAGAAACGCGGAGAAGGCGCATGAAATCCGGGAGAGAGGGCCTTGGCGGCTCGGTGGGGCTGTCCCATCTCCTGCTGCGGCGCGCAGTGCGTCCGGGGGCTGCCGTTGTCGACGCGACCTGCGGCAGGGGGCATGACACCCTCTTCCTCGCCCGCCTGGTGGGTGGAAAGGGAACGGTGTGGGCATTCGACATTCAGGAAGATGCTCTGGCCGCGGCCCGGGAATTGCTGGACGGAGAGGGATGCCTGACCCAGGTCCGTCTGGTGAATGCCGGTCACGAACGGATGACCGAGTATGTCCGGGAGCCGGTTCGTGGAGTTGTCTTTAATCTCGGTTTCCTGCCGGGCGCCGGGAGAGATGTCATTACCCGGCCGCATACCACGCTGGCGGCCCTGGAGCAGGCGGCTCACACCCTCCTTCCCGGAGGGATTATCGCCATTTCCCTCTACACGGGACATGCGGGGGGCGTCGAGGAGGCCGAAGCCGTGGAGCACTGGGCCGCGCAGTTGCCGATCCGCTCTTTCAACGCCTGGCTGAGCCGCCAGCTCAATCGTTCAGCGGCCGCCCCCTACCTGGTGCTGGTGGAGAAGCTGGCTTGAAGGGATGTAACAGGTTGCTCCCCATACTTTCGAGCCTGCCGGGTTTCCGGGACCCGGCAGGCTCGCTCTGACAGGGTATCCATGCTCCGTACCATCATCCCCTATTTCCTGATGGCACCGCCTGTGTGCTACGGACTGGTATCCATCCTGTGCGCTCACCGCTATTTCAGAAGAAGGCCGCCGCAGGGCGGGTTCCTCCCCCCCGTAACCATTCTGAAGCCGGTGAAGGGAGTGGATGCGGAAAGTTTCGAGAACTTCGCATCCTTCTGCACGCAGGAGTACCCGTGCTTCCAGATCGTCTTTGCCGCTGCCGCGGAAGACGACCCTGCGCTGCCGGTCATCAGGCGGCTCATGGACGAGTTCCCCTCCGTTGATATGGATCTGGTCGTCGACGGCCGTATCCACGGGCCCAACTACAAGGTCTGCAACCTCATGCATGCGTATCCCCGGGCAAAGCACGATATTATCATCGTGTGCGACAGCGATATCCGGGTCGGCCCCGAGTATCTGCGGGAGGTGGCCTCCCTGTTCCGCGACGAAACCGTCGGTCTCGTCACCTCCCTGTACCGGAGTCCCCGGGTGCGGAACCTTCCGACGGCGCTGGAGGCACTGGGCTTCACCACCGAGATGATACCGAATGTGATGGTTGCCCTCTCCCTGGAGGGGCTGACCTTCGCCTTGGGAGCTTCCATGGCAGTGCGGCGGGAGGCCCTGGAAAAGATAGGAGGGTTCCAGGCATTGGTGGAATACCTTGCGGACGATTACCAGCTCGGCAACATGGTGTATCGGGCGGGATACCGGCTGGAGCTCTCGTCCTGTTTCGTGGAGAGCGTCATGAGGCGGGAGAGCCTGCGGGGGATACTGTCCCGCCAGCTCCGCTGGGCACGCACCATGCGCGCCAGCAGGCCCGCGGGCTACTTCGCTTCCGGCATTACCCAGCCTGTGCCGGCGGTGCTCCTGGCCCTCTTGGTCAGCGGTTTCTCGCCGGCAGGCTGGACGGCGGCGGCACTCCTCGGCCTGTCCCGGATTCTGGTGGGAGTCGTCTTCAGCAGGTTCTATGTACGAGACGGACTGTTCCCGCGCTACCTGGCGCTCCTTCCGTTCCGGGACCTGCTCTCCTTCGGGACCTGGGCGTTCTCCTTCCTCGGGAACAGGGTGGTCTGGCGGTCCCGTTCCTTCCGGGTTCTCCCCGGCGGGACGATCCGTGATCTGGGAGACGCCTGAGGGCCCGGTGCGCGTGGGAATCCTTTACATAGTTCTGTCCGGTATCTATACTTCCATGAGCGCGGATGCAGGGGGATAGTTTCGTGCAAACCATCATAATCCATATAGGCGGTGCGGTAACAGCCGTGGTGCGGGAGATGGGGCGGATGCTCCTGTTCATCCTGTACGCGTTCTACATGATTGTCCGCTCGCCGGGCAAACCGATTCATATCCTGAAGCAGATACACTTCATCGGGGCGAAGTCCTTCTTCGTCATCTTTCTCACCGCGGCGTTCACCGGCATGGTGCTTGGCTTGCAGGGGTACTATACCCTGACCAAATTCGGGTCTGAGGGAATGCTGGGATCGGTGGTGGCACTCTCCCTGATCCGGGAGCTGGGGCCGGTGCTCTCGGCGCTCATGGTCACCGGCCGCGCCGGCAGCGCAATCACTGCGGAGATCGGCATCATGCGCATCACCGAGCAGATCGACGCCCTGGAGACCATGGCCCTGGAGCCGTTCAAGTACCTCATGTCGCCCCGGATACTGGGGGCGCTCATGGCCCTGCCGCTGCTGTGCGCCATCTTCGACGTGGTGGGGATCTTCGGCGGCTACCTGGTGGGCGTCAAGCTGATGGGGGTCAACCCCGGCGCCTACCTGCACGAAATGGAAAAGAGCGTTGAGTGGAAGGATATCTACTCGGGGCTGGTCAAGTCACTCTCTTTCGGCCTGATTATCGCCTGGGTATGCTGCTACAAGGGGTACACCACCGGCCGGGGGGCCGAGGGGGTTTCACGGGCCACCACTGCGGCGGTGGTCATGTCCTCGGTCACCATCCTGGTGTGGGACTACTTCCTGACATCGATACTGCTGTAGGGAACGGGACGTTCTCATGATAGAAATGCTGCGCATATCAAAATCATTCGGTCGCCAGTCGGTGCTCAACGACCTGGATCTGGTCATTCCCGGCGGCAGGATCACCGCCGTCATCGGGCCGAGCGGGGAAGGGAAGAGCGTGCTCCTGCGGCACATCATCGGGCTCATGAAGCCGGACGCAGGGCGGGTCATCATCGACGGGGAAGACATCACCCACATGGGGCGGAGAGACCTGAACCGGGTGAGGGAAAAATTCGGCATGCTCTTCCAGAACGTGGCCTTGTTCGACTCCATGACCGTCTTCGAAAACGTGGCTTTTCCCCTGGAGGAAAAGACCCGGCTCAGCAGGGGCGAGATCCGCGACCGGGTGCACGAGGCCCTGGAACATGTGGGGCTCAGGGATGTGGACCGCAAGTACCCGGACCAGCTCTCGGGGGGGATGAAGAAGCGGGTGGGCCTGGCGCGGGCGCTGCTGCTCAACCCGCGCATCATCCTCTTCGACGAGCCAACCACCGGCCTGGATCCCATCATCGGCAACGCCATGCACCGACTCATCAAGGAAACCCACGCGCGCTTCGGGTTCACGGCGGTGATTGTCACCCACGAAGTACCGGCCATCTTCGACATCTGCGACTACGTGGCCATGCTGTACCAGGGGAGGATCCAGATGCGCGGCACACCCGATGAGATCCGGGACTCCCACGATCCGGTGGTTCGCCAGTTCGTCACCGGAGACCTGGAGGGACCCCTCCGATTTTTCTGACCGGGCCCCTGCCCGGAAATAACGCAACAGGTGATTTCATGGATACGGACAAGGCAAGACTCGAGACAATCGTAGGAATATTCGTGCTGGTGGGGATCCTCTGCCTGGGCTACCTCTCCATCAAACTGGGAAAGATGGAACTGATGGGCGGAGACAGCTACCGGGTGTACGCCAACTTCGATTCCATCTCCGGCCTGCGGAGCGGGGCGTCCGTGGAGATTGCCGGTGTCGAGGTGGGGAGGGTGGAGCGCATCGTGCTCGACCCGAAGCAGGGGTACACGGCGAGGGTGGCCCTGCGCATCGATTCCGGCATACAGCTTCAGGACGACGTCATCGCCTCGGTGCGCACGCGGGGCATCATCGGCGACAAATACGTGCAGCTCAAGCCGGGCGGCTCGGACGTGCTTCTCAAAGACGGAGGCCGCATCCGGGAGACCGAGTCGGCCATCGATTTCGAGGGTCTCATCAGCAAGTATATCCACGGGAACGTGGACTGAACGTCTTTCTGGGATAGACTCTGTTCCAGGATAGCCCCTTCCGGGAGGTACAAACCATGAGAAACCGCATTCGTTCCGTCATTTTTCTGGCTTTTCTGCTGTTCATCGCACTCCCCGCTCACTCTCAGGATGTGAAGGAGGGGAGGATGGTGCTGGGACTTGATGAGTGTATCAGGCGAGCTCTCACCCATTCCGGCGAACTGGGGGAGTCCCGGGCGGATATCGCCCTGGCCGAATCGAAGCTGGACGAGGCAAAAGCCCACCGCTATCCGCAGATTGAGATCCTGGGGCTGTTCGGACCCGTCTCCAAGGCGCGGGGCGACCAGGTCTACTCCCCTGACCGTATCGATCATCTCCACGGTCTCACGGTTTTCACCCGGGGTGACGCAACCCTTGTCCAGCCTCTCTACACCTTCGGTAAGATAGGCGAAAGGATGAAGGCCGCCACGCACGGAATAGAGGTGGATCGGGCGAAAAAAGACCAGAAAAGCAATGAGATCACCCTCAAGGTGAAGGAGTATTACTACGGCCTTCTCCTCGCCCGGGAGATGAAGGAGCTGGTGTCCGAGGTGGGAGAGTCCCTGGCCAAAGCACGGGAAAAAGCGGTGAAGCTGCTGGACAGAAATTCGCCCAACGTGGAGCCTCTTGATATCTACAAGCTCGATGCCTTCTCCGGGGA
>JAAZOO010000235.1 GCA_012797715.1 Geobacteraceae bacterium
GTGCAGAAAAAAAACGCCCCGTTACTGCGGGGCGTTTTTTTTTGTATGTTCCTCGGCAGCGCACCTCAGGGGCGCCAGTCAGGAAGAAAATTTCCCGATGGGCGTTTTTTCCCTTGACAGGGGAGGGGAGAGTCCATATCGTATATGTGTATCATGCACATAGAGTTAACAAGCATGTTTTAGTGCACAAGCAGGGACAGGACATGGAGGTGTCTCATGCCAAGAGGATCGGGAATGGGCGGCGGTTCGGGAAGAGGCCTGGGGGGCGGAATAGGCCGTTCGGGCGGTGGAAGGGGAGGGAGGATGGGAGGCCCTGCTGCGGCTGGTCCGGGCGGCGAGTGCGTCTGTACGGCCTGCGGACACCGGGAGCCCCATGTGCGGGGGGTGCCCTGCGCGTCGCTTGCGTGCTCAAAATGCGGAGCGCCACTGGCGCGGGCATGAAACGGACGAAAAAGAACAGGCAAAAGGAAGGATTCCCTATGTTTGCCTGAACCTTCACTCTTTCAATGTGATGCACCATAAAGGAGACCTATCGTGAAAGTTGCCTTTACCACAACGGGTATGACGCTGGATGCACCCCTGGATCCACGCTTTGGACGCGCGCAGGGGTTCATCATCTTCGATACGGAAAATGACACGTTCGAGGCAGTCGATAACCGCCAGGTGCTCAATTCCTCCCACGGAGCCGGTATCCAGGCCGCAGAGACGATTGTTCGCCATGGAGCGAACTGCCTCGTGACGGGGCATTGCGGCCCCAATGCCCACCGTGCGCTGAGCGCTGCAGGAATCAGGATATACACGACCGGAGCGAGAACGGTAGCGGAAGCTCTCGAGGCGTATCGTGCCGGAGCCCTGGCACCCATGACTTCCGCTGATGTGGAGGGACACTGGTAATGAAAATCGCGGTCGCATCCGGCAAGGGCGGCACCGGCAAGACCACGGTGTCCGCCAATCTGGCACTGACCATCGGTTCCGGGGTACAGCTGTTGGACTGCGATGTGGAGGAACCCAATGCCCATCTCTTCCTACGTGGGCGGGAAACCGGGAGCGAAGTCGTCACTATTCCGATTCCCGAAGTGCAAGAGTCGCTGTGCGACGGGTGCGGAGAATGCGGACGGATGTGCCGTTACCATGCCATCGCCTCTTTCGGCTCGGCTCCCCTGGTTTTTCCCGATCTGTGCCACGGCTGCGGGGGGTGCGCCCTCGTGTGTCCCCGTGGTGCGATTCGTGAGACCGGGAAGCGCATCGGCGTGGTGGAGACCCGCGAAGTGGACGGTATCACCCTGATCCAGGGAAGACTCGATATCGGGGTGGCAATGGCCCCGCCGCTTATCCGGGCGGTGAAGACCCATCTCGACACAAAGAAAACATCAATCCTTGACGCTCCGCCGGGGACATCGTGCCCGGTAATCGCTACGGTGAGGGGTTCGGATTTCGTGGTTCTTGTTACGGAGCCGACGCCGTTCGGCCTCAACGATCTGCGGCTGGCCGTGGACATGATCCGTGAACTTTCCATCCCCTTCGGCGTGGTGGTGAACCGCATGGGAGCAGGCGATGAACGGGTCCACCGCTTCTGTCGCGGGGAGGATATCCCGATTCTCCTGGAGCTGCCCGATGACCGGCGCATTGCCGAGGCCTATTCACGGGGAGAACTGGTTGTGGACGCGTTGCCCGAGTATGCCTCCCACTTCGCGACCCTTCTTTGGAACATCAGGGAATTCAGAAACGCCGGGGGGAGGTGACGCATGTCCGGTGAGAAAGTACAGGAACTTGTCATCATAAGCGGCAAGGGAGGAACGGGAAAGACAAGCATCACCGCCTCCTTTGCCGTTCTCGCGAAATTTCCGATCATCGCCGATTGTGACGTGGACGCCGCGGATATGCACCTCATTCTTACGCCCAGTATCCGGGAGAGGCACGAATTCCGCTGCGGCAATCAAGCGGTCATCCGTACGGAGGATTGCACCGGTTGCGGGAAGTGCATGGAACTATGCAGGTTTGGGGCAATCACTGCGGACGGTGAAGGCCGGTTGTACGGTGTCGATCCCGTTGCCTGCGAAGGGTGCGGCGTATGCGTCCGTTTCTGCCCTGCGAGCGCCATCGACTTTCCGGAATCTCTATGCGGCGAATGGATGGTTTCTGAAACCCGCTGCGGCCCCTTGATCCATGCCCGGCTTGGCATTGCCGCGGAGAATTCGGGCAAGCTCGTGTCCACCGTTCGTCGTGAGGCGAAGCGCATTGCCGAGGAAAACGGACACGGCCTTATCCTTGTGGATGGACCGCCGGGCATCGGTTGTCCCGTGATTGCCTCCCTGACGGGGACGTCCCGGGTCCTTATTGTGACAGAACCCACAATTTCGGGAGAACACGATCTGGATCGAGTGCTGAAGCTGGCGCGACACTTCGGGATTCCTGCGGCGGTATGCGTCAACAAGTGGGATCTGAACCCGGGAATGACGGAACGGATAGAGGATCTGGCCGTCCGTTCCGGAGCGGTCATCGCCGGTCGAGTACGGTACGACCGTGCCGTGACGCTGGCACAGATACGGGAAAAAGCGGTTGTAGAGACCGACGCACCATCAGCCGGGGATATCCGGCTGGTTTGGGAGTCGCTCGGTCTGTACTAGTACAGAAAAAGGAGCGGAAAAAATGTCACAGTCGCGTGATTGCTCGAGTGGTTCGTGCTCGGGCGGGGAGACAGGAAAGAATGCAAAATCAGCGGTGGAAGAGGCGCTGGAACGAATCAAACGCAAGATAGTGGTCCTTTCCGGCAAGGGTGGAGTAGGAAAGAGCACCGTGGCGGTCAACCTGGCGGTATCCCTCAGCAGTCTGGCCGGGTACCGGGTCGGATTGCTGGATATCGATATCCACGGGCCGAGCGTTCCCAAGATGCTGGGTCTGGAGGGGACGATCATGCAGCCGTCGGATCGGGGCAAGCTCATGCCGGCGGAATTCGGCGGACTCAAAGTGATGTCCATCGGCTTTCTCCTTCCCGGCGAGGCGGAAGCTGTTATCTGGAGGGGTCCGGCCAAGGCGGGTGCCATCAAGCAATTCATCGGAGAAGTGGAATGGGGCGACCTTGATTATCTGATCGTGGACTGCCCTCCCGGTACCGGGGATGAGCCCCTGACGGTAATTCAGACCCTGGAAAAGATTGACGGCGCGGTCATTGTCACCACCCCCCAGGATGTGGCATTGACCGATGTCCGGAAATCCATCAGCTTCTGCGGGCAACTCAACCTGCCGGTGCTCGGCGTGATTGAGAACATGAGCGGGCTCGTCTGTCCCCACTGCGGTGAAACGGTCAATGTCTTCAAAAGCGGCGGCGGCCAGTCCATGGCGCAGGAAATGAGGGTTCCGTTCCTCGGCCGCGTGCCCATGGACCCGAGAATCGTTGCTGCGGGAGATGACGGCACGCCCTATTCCTACCACCAGTCACATACCGAGGCCGGAAAATCATTCTGCGATATCGTGAGCGCCATAGTGGAAAAAACCGCAACAGGTGACGAAAGAAGGGAGATCCGACGATGATGCGCTTTGCCATACCCGTATGTGAAGGTGTTCTATCCATGCACTTCGGACACTGCGAGAAGTTCGCGCTGGTGGACGTGGATCCGGACCTGAAGGCCATTGTGGGCACGACAGAGGTTGACTCGCCTCCCCACCAGCCGGGTCTGCTTCCGGGCTGGCTTGCCCAGCGGGGGGTACACCTGGTAATTGCGGGGGGGATGGGCGCCCGCGCCCAGCAGCTGTTTGCGGAAGCGGGAGTGAAGGTTGTCGTCGGCGCTCCATCCGTTGATCCGGAATCGGTGGTCATGGACTATCTGTCCGGAAATCTGGTGACTGGAGCCAATGTCTGCGATCACTGAAGAACTTGCGTGTTCCGTTGCGGGATGAAAATGCAATGATTCTCGCCGGGGTGCTCCGTTCCCCTCACGATTCATCCTGGAAACGGCAGGAGGAGTCGTCAGAAAAGAACGACGGATTCCTCCAAAAACCGGGGAGACAGGTTTCTTCTTGGGAAAAGCCGTGGAAGTGCAAGCGCAGGAAGCGGCGTCCGTATCTCGGCCGTTCCCGGTTTTTCCCGGCAAGTTTCGCGGGTGTTTTCAGCATATCGTGACGGATCGATTTACAGGGGAGGTCAACATGCCCGCAGGATTCGGCAGGAGTGGCGGTCCGTGGTGGAGACCTTTCATGGGCAGGGGGGGGGCGGCCGCGGCCGGAAAGGGTCGGCCGGATTTCTGCATCTGTCCCGCATGCGGTTTCGTGGTCTAGAAGCGGCCGGGAAGCCCTTGTTTTCTCACCCCCTGCCCCAGGTGCGGTGCACGCATGGCCCGCAGATTCAGCGACGAAGAATAACGGTAACACCTCCATGAACAGTGATCCGGAGAAAAGAGACCTGCTGAGGCGGGGGCAGAGGATAGCCCTCGTCTCCTCCCTCATAACCATTGCCGTTGCCGTGGTGAAGGGGGTAACCGGGGCTTTCTTCGACTCACACCTCCTCATTGCCGACGCTTTTCACAGCGCCGGGGACGTAGTCACCATCGCAGCCTCCGGATTCGGGCTCTGGCTTGCCGAACGGAAAAAAAGCGAGAGATTTCCCTACGGTCTCTATCGGGCGGAAACGGTGGCAGGTCTATTTGTCGCTCTCCTTATCCTGTGGGCCGGAGTGGAGATGGCACGTGACGGTGTCGAAAAGCTCCTCCAACCGGCGGTCGCGACCGAACACTTGCTCTTTCCCGTGTGCGCGGCTTTCGTCTCCATCGCCGCCAACTTTTTCATGGCACGGAAACAGGCGGAGGTGGGCGCGGCGATCAATTCCCAATCCCTCCTTGCCAAGGCACGAGAAACCCAGCTAGATACCTGGGTTTCTGTGGCGGTTCTTATCGGTATCCTCCTCGCGTTCCGGGGCATCCCCTACGCGGAGGGGGGGCTGATCCTGATGGTATCCCTCCTTATTCTGAAACTGGGGGGAGAGA
>JAAZOO010000236.1 GCA_012797715.1 Geobacteraceae bacterium
CCGCGGCATCGAAGGGGTGAAGGACGTCCACCACCTGAACATCTGGACCATCTGCTCCCACATCATCGCCCTCTCGGCCCACGTGGACGTGGCGCCCGACTTCAGGGACCGCCAGGCCGGCGTGCTCCGCGCCATCGAAGAAGCCCTGTTCGAGAAGCACCACATCTCCCACACCACCCTCCAGGTGGAATGCACCCTCTGCGTCGACGGCCCTCTGCTCAAGGAGCTCCAGCACCGTCCCCGCGCCGGGAGCACCCACGCCCGGGACCACAAAAAGGGACGCTGCGGACACTCCCACTGACCACGGCTCGCCGCCGTTCAGCCCGATGTAATCTTGCGGGGACAGCACCATGGCAATGAAGAAAAGGGCCGTCCCCCCTGAAGAGATGGCCCTTTTCATATGCTGCTTGTGGAACTCTCGGATTTTCTATCGGGGGAAATATCCCCTATCCCTCTTACCTGCCGTGCCCGAACCTCTCCCCCGTGCCGTGTCCGGACCTTTCACCACCTCCGCGACCGGATCCGCCGGATCTGCCCCACGAACTCAGGGGTACGCCGCTCGACGGGTCGGTTCTGTACCCGAATCCGGATGCGTACCCGTTCGTGTTCGGCCTGGAAAACGTTGGGCTGCTGCCCATTCCCTGCCTCACGCTGTTCGGGCTGCTGAAGGCAACCGTGTTTCCACCGCCCCCCTGGGTGAACGGCCGGGTGAATGCGGGCCGGGACGAATTCGCCTGTTCAGCACGGGAGGCGGCGGAATACGGAGGACTGTGCCCTTGGACCCGGAGGGCGCTGTCGGGGCGGGAAGAGACCTGGCTGTTCCCGTAGGAATGCGGTGGACTTCCCGGCCTCGTGAACAAGTGCCCCCCGTTCCCCTGAACGGTGTCGTAGCCGGCGGGCCTCACATACGGCGGTCTGCGCCCGGATTCCCGTGTCCTGTTGTACGACCGTGGGTACGACGGCCTGTCGGCGTATCCCTGACCAAAACCGTCCGGTCGCGGGTAGGACTGTCTCGCACCGTAGACGGGGGTGGATCCGTTCGGCCGGGAGATGTCATATCTCGTCCGGACGTACCCCTCTCTTCTTCCGTCGTGACGTTCGGGACGGAAATGCCGGTACCCATCCCAGGCACCGTATCTCCGGTACTGTCCGTAATACTGATCCCGGTAGCGCCGTATTCTCTCAAAGGGATATCTGTTGAGGACACGGGGCACATCATAGGCATACACACTGGACCACGGGCCATTGTAATAGGGGGACGAATACCAGACATTTCCGAAGAAGAGATAAAAGAGGTTATTGAGGAAGAACAGATCATAGGGGACACCCACCGCCGCATAAAAGCCCAGCTCGGGGGGCTGGACGAATAAGGGCGGCTCTTCGATTGTCACCGCTTCGTAGGGGTATGCGCCGGCTCCCTGGTAGGGATATGCGTACGGGTACGCCGCTGCCCCCTGAGCTGGATAGGCGGGCGTTCCCACACCAAAACTGACGGACGCGCCCGGCACCCCCACGGAAAACCCCGCACTGAAAGCAACATCGGATGCGTGAGCCGCCGACGCCGGAACCACAACAAGAAGAGCCAGACAGACTATATGCCGTTTCATCTCACTATCCTCCCATTCCCTGCCGCGGCACCGTTCCCGGTTGCCGCGCGAGCCCGCATCCCGCAACGTTTGATGGATCAAACGCATGGAGCGGAAATGAGTTTACAAGGATTCCCTAAAGGGAGGAAATTCCTGCCGTGCCACGCACATCCCGGTCCTCTCCGGGCGGCATCAGGCCGGCATCACCTATCACCACAGCTCTTCTCACAGGAAATCTAGCTTTATCCACATGGTAGGAACTTTTCAACAGAATTATCCACATGGAGGGACGGAATCCGGGGATTTTTCCTTGTCCATCTCGATTGACGCATAGGCGGAGTGGTTATGGATCGACTCGAAATTTTCCGCCGAAACGGAAAACCAGGTAACATTGTCCATCTTCCGAAGGCGGAGAGCGGCTTCCCGCACCATATCCTCCACAAAACGCGGGTTTTCATACGCCTGTTCGGTGACGAACTTCTCGTCTTCCCTCTTCAGGAGCGCATAGACAGGGCTGCTGCCGCATTCCTCGATGGCAGCGACCAGATCCTCGATCCAGACAAACTCCCGGTAACGGACCTGCACAGTAATGACGCCGCGCTGATTGTGGGCCCCGAACCTGCTCAGTTCCTTGCTGCACGGGCAGAGGGAGGTAACAGGAACCCGGATTTCCAGGACGAAGTCGAATCGATCCGAGAGGCCGGCGAGGAAACGGCAGGTGTACTCCATGAGACTGCCGGCGCCGGAAACGGGAGCGCGCTTCTCGATGAAGTAGGGGAACTCCATCTCCAGGTGGGCGCGGGAGGCGCCGAGCTTGTCCTTGATCTTCTGGAGCGTGGCTTCCATCTTGTCCAGAGCCATTTCTTTGCGATGGGCGTTTAGTATCTCCACAAAGCGGCTCATGTGGGTCCCCTTGAAGTGGTGGGGAAGGTCAACATACATGTTGATCCTGGCCACGGTGTGCTGGAAGGCGTTGTTCTTGTCCATCACCGTGATGGGGTAGGAAATCTCCTTCACCCCCACCTTGTTGATGGCCAGCTTGCGGACATCCCGCGTCTTCTGGA
>JAAZOO010000237.1 GCA_012797715.1 Geobacteraceae bacterium
GAGTTCCCCGCCACCTTGGGCATGTGCCCGTCCCACTTCTCAATAGCCTTCAGCGACGCCTCGATCTGGCGCAGCTTCACCAGCGCCGGCGTTACGTTTTCCTTCTGCAGCCGCAGCGCCTCCGCCTCGGCCTTTGCCTGGGTCACTTTCTGTTCGGCCTCGATTTTGATGCGCTCCAGGTCCCGCTGGGCCTTCAGGGCCAGCTGCTCCGCGGTCTGTTTCTGTTCGATGGCCTGGGTGAACTGGTTGGAGAACTTGAAGTTGACGATGGAGAAGTCGTCTACGATGATGTTGTAGACCATGAGCCGCTGTTTCAGCATCTCGCGGATCTCCGAACGTACCTTTTCCCGCTGGGTGATGACCTCCACCGCCGTGTACCTGGCCGTGACCGCCTTGACCACCTCCTGCACAGCCGGATCGATAATTCTTTCCTTGAAGTCGGCGCCCAGCTTCTGGTATATCCAGTTCACCTTTTCCGGGAGGATGTGGAAGTTGAGGGCGATGGTGGAGAAGGTCTCCTGCAGGTCCTTGGACGCGGCCTCGGCGTCGGTCTGGGATTTCTGCACCTTCACATCCATCTTCTTGATCTTCTGCATGATGGGCACCCGCAGGTGCAGCCCTTCACCCAGCACGGTGGGGGAGACCGCGCCGAAATTCAGCACTACGCCCCGCTCACCCGCGCCGATGATGACAAAGGGATTGAGAAACAGGAAGAATATCAGCAGCAGAAGCAGCACGCCGAGGACCTTCGGCAGTGTCCGATGAAAAAATCCTCTTACCCCCTCGATCCTCCCCTGCGGCGCCGAGTCCATAGTTCCCTCCTGAAAATAGATTTAGGGTGAAGTATAGCCGGTTTCCGTGCATGCCTGCACAAAATTTTTGTAGTGGGCGTTTCTCCCTGTGGCGTCCACCGTGGTTTCCGGTATCATTGGAGTCCGAGGGGGGGTCATGAACGGGAAGAGGGTGGAGACAGTGCGGAAAGGGACGCCGGCCCACGGGCCGGTGGTGTACTGGATGAGCCGGGACCAGCGGGCGGCCGACAACTGGGCGCTCCTCCACGCCCGGAAGGATGCCGTGGAACGGAAATGCCCCCTCGGTGTCGTTTTCTGTCTTACACCGGACTATCTGGGCGCCACCATACGTCACTACGGTTTCATGCTGAGGGGGCTGGAGGAGACCGCCGGGCGTCTCGCCGAGAAGGGGATCCGCTTTCACCTCCTGACCGGTGACCCGGCCGAGGAGATTCCCCGTTTCGTCGTTGAGCAGGGTGTTTCCCGTCTGGTCACGGATTTCAGCCCGTTGCGCATCAAACGTGAATGGGAACGAAAGGTCGCGGAACGGATTGCGATCCCCTTTGACATTGTGGACGCCCATAACATCATTCCCTGTCGGGCCGCCTCGCCGAAGCGCGAACCGGCTGCGTACACCTTCCGCCCCAAAGTGCGGAAGGCGCTTCCCGAATTCCTGACCGACTTTCCTCCCCTGGAAGAGCATCCCTTCCCGTGGAAGGGGGAGGCTCCCCGTATCGACTGGGAAAAGGAGAGGGGGGAGCTCGTCGTGGATCGGTCCGTGGGTGAGGTCTCTTGGCTGGAACCGGGGGAACGGGCTGCGCGCCGGGCCTTGCGGGACTTTCTGGAAAACCGTCTTGCCTCCTGCTACGGTATGCGGAACGATCCGAACCGTCACGGCCAGTCCCGGCTTTCTCCCTATTTCCACTTCGGCCAGCTCGCTCCCCAGAGGGCTGCCCTGGAGGCGCAGGGGTTCGACGACAACCTCCCGGCGCTTGCTTCCTTCCTCGAGGAACTCGTCGTGCGGCGGGAACTGTCGGACAACTTCTGCTTCCACACGCCCGACTACGACCGGTTCAGCTGTTTCCCGGCGTGGGCGCGGGAGACCCTGAACCTGCACCGGTATGACCTGCGCGGGTATCTGTACAGCCGGCAAAGACTGGAAGAGGCGGAAACCCACGATCCCCTCTGGAACGCCGCACAGACCGAAATGGTACGAATCGGAAAGATGCACGGCTATCTCAGGATGTACTGGGCAAAAAAGATACTGGAGTGGAGCGCATCCCCCGAGGAGGCGCTGGATACGGCGATCTATCTGAACGATCGCTACGAGATGGACGGACGCGACCCGAACGGCTACGCGGGGATCGCCTGGAGCATCGGCGGCGTGCACGACCGGCCCTGGCCTGAGCGTCCCATCTTTGGAAAAGTGCGTTCCATGACTTTTCAGGGGTGCAGAAGGAAATTCGACGTGGATGCCTATGTGCGGAAGGTGAGGGAAGATGGGAGAAGGTAGCGCCGGATTGATGAGACAGCGAAACGGTTCCTGCGCCGTCGCCGCGGACCGGAGACTGCCGGAGAGCCCGTTCATGCCGTTGAAAATCCCCTGCGCCTTGCTGATCCTTGCTTCCCTGCTCCCCCTGAACGGATGTTCAGCGATGGAGAAAGGCTCGGCTTTCGTCCGTTCTCTCTACTCTTCCACCGGTGTACGCCGCATAGCCGTGGGGGAGATCGGTATAACGGCCACGGCGGCATTCTCCGGGACGCCGGCCGATGATACCCTTGAGGTCTCCGCCGATGAACTGGGGAACGCGATCCTGTCGGGAGGGAAGGGAACGCTTGTCATGACCCCCCTTGCCCTAGGGGATCCGGACAGGAAAGAAGCGATTGAGTTGCTGAGAAATCTTGCCGTGTGCGGTGAGGCGGCACAGCGGGAAAGGGTTGAGGTGACCCGGTATGTGGGCGCCTTTTCTTCCGACAGGGGGGTACTGGACGGATCGGCGGTTATCGGGATTGATTGTATCAGTTCCGCCGGTGGGAAGGCATGGGCGGGGAAAATGAGTATCTGTTACCGGGACCCGAGATATTTCAGCGCACAAAAAACCGATGGAGCGGGCCGGTGCGATATGGAAATCGATGTCTATCTGAATCCGGAGGCTGCGAGGACATTGATCTCCCTCCTGGAAAAGGTTCCCCGCGCGTCCGCCACCATCAAAAATCCGAAATCAAAGGATGGCGCGACACGGTAACGGAACGGAGCCTCACTGCGGATTAGTCGGGCTTGAGAGGGTACTGGTACCCGTAGTAGGTATGGAGCATGTCATCCCACGTGAAGCGGTTCAGGAACTCGATCCTGCTCCCCGCGCCCGTGGACGGATTGTAGTCCCGGTAGTTCGTGTCGTAGCTTTTCTCGTCGTAGGGGCTTGATCTGTCGAAAAAGACGATGGACAGCCCGTGAGCATTCGGCCTTTCGGAACCGTGATACTCCGCCAGCACAATTGCGTCCAGGGCCTGCTTGATGGCAGGATTGCCGCTGCGTACCAAGCGTTCGAAATCAACCAGATCGATGTACGTGGCCGGCTGGGTGGTCTCGTCGAACTCCTGCACCGTATCCCGGGCGCTGGTGAGCAGTTCCAGGGTCGAGGCGCGGGTGGCGGAATCGGCCATGAGCGACGAAAGATCGGATGCGAGGCTGTCCACGGCGGCGGCGACTGTGGCGATGTCGGTGGCGCCGTCCGACGAGTAGCTCCCGGTCAGCGCCAGCGCGCAGATTTCCTGGTTTTTGTAGGCGGAAGCGGAATAGAAGCTCTTGAAGCTCTCCACCATTTCTTGCGCCAGTTTCGGAGCGGTCAGGTGGGGTTCACTGGTCAGTCGCGTCAGGAGATCCTTGTAATCCCACCCGAAGCTCGAAACCAGCTCCTGGGAAGCCACGAGTATTTTCGCTACTCCGCGGAATTCGTAGGCGGCCTCAATGACCGACATCTCGCAGGCATCGATACCGAGGATGTCCACCGGCACACCGGAATCGGCCAGCGCTTCCTTCACGTATCGATTGGAAAGAGGGGTGAAGGTGCCGTTGTCCACATCCGTAAGGATGGACTTGGCCCCTTTCCATCCCTGGCCGTGGTTCCAGAGGATCAGCGCATAGCGGTCCGCGGGGTAGGCATCGGCGGCGAACTTCACAAAATCCCTGAGCGTCTGTGCCTGGGCCATGTCCAGTTCTCCCAGCTCCGCAAGTTGCACCAGCTTCCCCTTCTCCACCCTGTACCGGTAGGTCAGGCCCCCCTGGGTGTCATGCTGGACGATGACCTTTACCTGGTCCGTGGAACCGACGGCCTCCATCTCCTCCAGGTCGATTCTGGACGCCGCTCCCAGATCATTGTCCGCATCCAGGTATACCATGACCGTCCACCGTGCGCCGTTATCACCGCAGGAAGTCATGACCAGGAGGGAGAACAACGCCCAAAGGAACCCCATACGTTTCATGGCACACGCTCCGTTGCTGCCAGACCTGCGGAGGCGGGATGTTCCCGCCTCCGGCCGCTCCTGTCAGCTCTTCCTGCTCGTCTTCGCATAGAAAGGGGAGTACTGCCGAACAATCCTCCCCCCGTTGCAGTAGGGGCAGGTGATGTTTCCTTGTTCATGCTCCGAAATACTGAGATGGAGCGTAAATTCCTTGTCACAGTTTTCGCATCGATACTCGTACGTCGGCATGGCCGTTTTCCTCCTTGCCAGGTGTTTCCTTTCAGCCATCGGCTGGATCATCTCCCGCTTCCCGCGCTACCGTCACTTCCCAGCAATCGTCGTTGAAATCGTGTCGAAGAAGCCATTTTCTTCCGTCCTCGGTCAGCACCTTGAAGCAGGAATGGTCCGGGTCGTACCAGCGATCCACAATCTCCCTGACCCGGAATGTGCGTCCTTCCATCGAGAACGAGACCGGCCTTTCCTCTCCCCGGTAACCGGCGTAGGTGGTTACGGCACACTGTCTGTTCATGGCTCTTCCTCCGTCCATCGCCGCGGCAGCACTGTTTTCCGGGGGGGAGGGCCTCATGCTTCGGGGGCGTCGCAGTCAGGGCAGGAGTACTCTCCGCTCTCAGGTTCTCTCTCCAGCGCCTGCCCGCAGATCTCGCAGTATTCCCTCGGTATCCTGGTGCGTCTCTTCTCCTTTGGTTTCCCTTCGTCTGCCTGCTTTCTCTCCTTTGTGGGGGTGGACATGGCGGACCTCCTTCTGCCCCTCTATCGTGAATGCGGTGGAACGGGTTCCGTTTCGTGGGCCTGTTCCTACAGTTAGGGTACACCGGAATCAGGGAGAGGCAAGAGGATCCGTTCCCGCCGTTTTCACGTGCCGTCGCCGGCGTGGCTTTCCGGGTCGGCAGCGAAAGGGGGAATGGGGCTTCATTCCCTGCTGCTGACAGGTGCCGCTGTCCGAAAAAAGGAGGCCGGTGACCGGCATTCCTTCAGGGTGCAGGGGAAGGGACGGTTTCCCGGGGCGACGTGCGTGTCAGTACAGGTCGCACTCCTCCATCTCCATCATCTCCGTGACAATTTTCTCTATCTCTTCTTCCGTAGCGCCCACATGCCGTGCAAGCGTTTCCAGGGCAAAGAAAGCGCATCCGTTTTCATCAAGGAAGTCGGGTTCCGGGTATGGTGCTTCAAAATGGAATCTCTGTATCATGTTCTTGATGCCTCCTGAATGTTCCGCCGGTTTTTCCGGCAGAGCCTGGATCCTCTCGCGCACGGGAGCAGCCGGTTTCCAGGGGCCAAAAAGGAAAACCCCCATCCTCGGCCCGAAGATGGGGGTAGTACCTGCGGTCAGTTCTTCGGCAACCCGGCTATCCATGTCATGGACCCATAGGCTTTGCGTCGCCGGGTTACCCCGGGTTTGCTCTTATCGGATACTATGTGGCGAATTTTCGGTAAATCGTAAATCCAGGCAGAACTGCTGTCAAGTGAAATAGCGGGAGACGACGCTCACGGTTTCTTGACACGACCCCCGGGGTGATGCACAGTGCAGGATAAAAATTGTACCCGGAAAAGAGGTGCGTATGAGCAAAGCCGACATATCCCCCCTTGACAGGTCCTTGGCCAGAATCTGCGAACTGTGCCCCCTCTGCCGACACGCCCGGCGCAGCCAACAGGGAATCGCGTATTCCATCGTGAAGAATGTGGAAATGTCGCTCTGCCCGTTCTGCAGGGCCTATGAGCGGGTTCACGGCAGGAAGGCCCATGAGCGGGCGGAAGGACGGCCTCCCCGGTCATCCACCTGATGACGGTCCGGGAGGATGCGGCATCGAACGCGTTCCTTCCGGGAGCGTTGCGGCCATGGAATCACGGCTGTCCCATGAGCTTTCTGATCTGCTCTTCGAAGGTCTTCTCGATTTCACCCTTGCTCCTGGCGCTGTAGTGCCCGGCAAGGGAAAGGAAAAGCCAGGCAGTGACGAGGGCCGACAGGACCGCGCCCAAGGCCAGCAGGACCTTTTTCCGGAAAGAAAGGAACCTCCATCCGATATGTTCCGGCTCTGGGGCGGGGAATTGCAGAGAGTGCTCCCTCAGCCTTCTCAACTGTTCAAGCTGCATATGGTGGATAAACTTCACCAGGTTTTCTCGATGCGGGTCGTCGACGCCCACGAAGCGGAGCGCGGTGTCGAATATGCGCCCCGTACTGTCCGCGCTCCCCACCTGCGTGACGTACACTACCTGGCCCGTCAGGGTCGTGGGCCCACCGTACGCCGGGGGCAGGAAGAGGGTCAGTTCCAGCAGCTGGTCGATGTCGAAGCGGTCGGGAATATGGATCCTCACCCCTGCTCCGCTCAGATTTGCCGCGACCGGCAGGGGATTTTCCGGCCCGCTGTTCCGTGCGGCAGAGTCTTGCTCCCCTTGGTGGTCCCAAGAAAACCCTTCCTGAGGTTCCTCCCGGTTTGTTTCCGAATCATCCGCATCGGCATGGAGGCGGTACGTGAGGGGGATGTACACGTCGATGCGGAAGTATTCCCGATCGTTGGAGGAGAGTATTTCTCCGGTGAGGCGTACCAGCAGACCGGACATGCCGTCGTACTCCACCGCAATGCCCCGGCAGCGGAAACCGGCTCCCTGCTTCCCTGTCCTGATAGAGAGGGGTGTCCCTATCTCAAGGACGGCTGTCAGCGGCAGGAGCGTCCTGGACAGTCGCAGTTGGAGGAGATCCTGGTGAAGGGAGGCAATCTCGGCGTCGTCCCGGAAGACTTTTTTCTCCTGCAGCGGGATTTCCACCTGGACGCGCATCCCTGGGGAAAAATGCTCTTCATATTTCAGGATTTCTTTCGCCATATGCCGACAGGTTCCGTGTTTCCGGCACGCTCCTTTTGCCTGATGCTTACCCGACACTCACCGTTTCCCCGCCTGCGGGCCGCGTTCAGCAGGTACTCGTCCTTTCCTGCAGCCGGCTCGTGGGTGAAGCGGTACGGTGTTCCCATGACGTCGCAGCGGAAACCAATCCCCTTTCCGGGCGTTGCCCTCCTGCATGAGAATTTCCTTGCGGGGATTTGTACTCTGCTCCTCCCCTGGTCTTCTCTCGGTATCGTCAAATGTGCACGCTGCTCCTGCTTCCCTGTAGGGGACTGGAACCGTGTCCATGACGGGAGGGCATTCCCCCCTTCCCCCGGAAAGGGGAACGGACGGAAAGCAGAAAGACCGTCCGGCCGGTGAGCAGCCGGAGCGGACGGCCCTGTTAATGAACTAAAACCTGAACTCGGTAGCGATCGGAACGACAGCCCCCGGGACAATCAGTAGGTGCCCTATTCGTATATAGGTATACCCCGCAGCCTCCTGCCGTCAATGGCGTGATGACATATTGCCTGCCGCAGAAGTGAAATGAACCTAAAACCGGCAGTTGGAGGTATCCGCAGAGAGCGACTCTGTCGTATTTCGTTGCTGCTCTTAGCGAAATTGAGCGGTCACAGC
>JAAZOO010000238.1 GCA_012797715.1 Geobacteraceae bacterium
ATCGATGGGTGTCCCGGACGATTAGGTACAATTAACCGAAAACCGGCAGTTGGAGGTATCCGCAGAGAGCGACTCTGTCGTATTTTGTTGCTGCTCTTAGCGAAATTGAGCGGCCGCAGCCGATACTGTCCGAACCCGCAGGGTGAGTCTATCGGCTGTAGCGAAATGAGCTTAGAGCAGCAGAAAGAGGGCAATCGGAGCGAACGAAGGATGCCTCCAACTGCCGAATCCAGGATCAATGTATAGGCGGCAATATTCCAAAGTCAAATATTTTGTTGCCGACGGAAGTGAAAAAGCCGGGACGGAACGCAGGGGGGCAGGGGATGGGCTCAGGTATCTGCCGCACAAGGGGGTCCGATTGCGGATGATCCTTTTTCCTGAATCCTGGGGATATCCCGGCTAGAACACCGGGATATCCCGCAGATAGTAAGGGTCCAGAGCATCCTGGGTCTCGGAGGCGCCCAGCCATCTCTCATCCTTGAACTCATCCATTATCCCCAGGAACACGTCGAGATTGTCGAGGAACAGTTCCAGCAGGCCGGGATCGAAAAACGTTCCTTTGCCTTCCTTCATGATTTCAAGGGCTTTTTCGAGAGGGAATGCCTTCTTGTAGGGGCGCTGGGAGGTCAAGGCATCAAAGATGTCCGCAATCATGACGATACGGCCGAAGATATGGATGCCGGTCCCGCACAGTCCGAAGGGGTAGCCGCTTCCGTCCCATTTTTCATGGTGCTGGAGGGCGACAACGCGGCCGGCTGTGATGACCGGGAATTCGTCGGCTTCGGAGAGAATGGTTGCGCCGATAAGGGTGTGCGTTCTCATGATCTGCACTTCAGCGTCATCCAGTTTTTCGGGTTTGAGGAGAATGCGATCCGGAATCCCTATCTTTCCCACATCGTGGAGCGGCGCGGCGTGTCGCAAAATCTCGCTCTCTTCCTGCGAGATACCGGCGAGCAGGGCCAGAGTCTTGGCCAGCTCACTGATCCGGCGGATGTGCATGCCGGTTTCCATGTCGCGGAATTCCGCGGCGCGACCCAGTCGGAGGGATATCTCGAATTCCGCCTTGCGGGAAAAGTCCAGGGCCTTTTGGAGGGCTGCGGTTTTCTTGACTACCTCTTCTTCCAGAAGGACGTTCATGTCCCGAGTCAGTTCGCCCAGTTTTTTCACGCGGGCATGGTTCAGCACGCGCATTTTCACTTCTTCGGGATTATAGGGCTTTGCCACGAAATCGTTGGCGCCCATGGACAGGGTCCGCGTAACTTCCGATGCATCGGCGGTGATGACGATGATGGGAATATCGCGATACGCGTCGCACTCCCGTATCCGTTCCAGCGTTTCGAAACCGTTCATGACCGGCATTTCCAGATCCAGAAGAACCACGTCCACATCAGGGCGTTTTTCCAGGATATCCAAAGCCTCCCGGCCGTTGCGGGCTTCCAGGAATTCCACGTCGCCCAGGCTGTCCAGCATGTGCCGCAGCATCAGGAGATTCATCTCGATATCGTCTGCCGCCAGTATGGCAAGAGTATCCCTCATCGCACTGTTACTCCCCTTAGTCCCTGGTGTTCCGGAAGGGTGCCCGTTGTTGTCGTGAAGAGCGCATATCCATTCCCCAGCTCATCAGGAGCGGATGCCCTTTCCATCGCTGTCGGATGCGTCCGCCCCCATTTTCATAGCCACTCCAGGCATTCTGTCCGCTCCGAAATTTCCGGAAACACTTGCACGGTATGTGCGGCTGTCCTGGCGGCAGCAAAGATACCGGCTGTGACGGCATCCTCTCGTTCGGGAATGCCGTCTTCAACCGATTCCAGGAACACGTCCACGAAGCGGGGGACCCTCTCTTCCCTTCGCCCGATTCGGTCAATGAGTGCGCAACCTTTGAAAATCTCGACCGGCGAACCGGTTTCCTTCTTTTCGGGACGTGCCATGCGGGGAACGAACACCGCGTGCCGTGACCTGAATTCCTTGACTGTCTGCCAGGGGGTGATGCCTTGTGCCTCCCCATTCTTCCCAGGAAAATATAAAATTTAACTAAAATAAAAAATATTGCTTTTCAAACTGTAAATTTTATTATAAATAAAATTCTCCATCTCTCCCCCAAGGTAACAAGAGTCCTTCCCTCTCTCCTTGGGGGTTTTTTTTTGATGACTTTTTCCGTCCACGGAACTCACATAGAAACGGCCCCGTCAGGGGCCTCGGCGCAGGCATCATGATGG
>JAAZOO010000239.1 GCA_012797715.1 Geobacteraceae bacterium
GGGCAAGAGTTACGCATATCAGGAGCTGTCACCATACACCATCCTCCTGACCGGCCCCACGACCGTCGCCAACCTCTTCTACAACATGGCGAGTGGAAAGATGGGGCTGGTGGGCATCTGGGACTCCATCGCCTTTGACGAGGTGGCCGATCTCCAGAAGATGCCGAAAGAGGTGGTCACGACACTCAAGACCTACTGCGAATCCGGTATGTTTGCGCGCGGGAAAGACGCTCTTACCGGTATGGCCTCCATAGCGATGTTCGGCAACACCAACCAGGCGGTCGACGTCATGGTGCGTTCCTCGCATTTGTTCATGCCCATGCCGGAGGTGATCCGCGAGGACATGGCCTTCCTTGATCGCCTCCATTTTTACATCCCCGGCTGGGAAGTTCCGAAGATGCGGGTCGAGTATTTTACCGACCATTATGGATTCGTGGTTGATTACCTTGCCGAGGCGCTCCGCGAGCTGCGAAAACATAACTTCACTGAAGCGATAGACAGGCATTTCTCGCTTGGTTCTCATCTTAATGCCCGAGACGTGAAAGCGGTCCGGAAAACGGTTTCAGGCCTGATCAAGCTCATCTATCCCCACGGTGAAATGACCCGAGACGAGCTTGCGGAAATCACTGAGCTGGCCATCGAGGGTCGGCGACGTGTCAAGGAACAACTCAAGAAGCTCGGTTCCTTTGAGTATCACCAGACTTCGTTTTCATACATAGACAACGATACGCGCGAGGAGAGATTCGTCGGGGTCCCGGAACAGGGGGGGCGCGACATGATCGCGTCCGACCCGCTTGCCCCTGGGTCGGTGTACACCGCCTCCGTGGATGACCAGGGTAAGGTTGGTCTCTACCGCCTTGAGGTCGGCTGCTCTCCTGGAACCGGGAAACTCAAAATAGCCGGTGGCATTGATGGAACGATGAGGGAATCCATCCAGCGGGCTTTTGCCTATTTGGCTGCTCAGAAGGTCAAGATAGGGATTTCCCAGCAGGTGGACATGACAGATTTCCATGTTGAGGGCATAGACCTGCTCAGCAATCACGTGCCTTGTGAAGCCGGCGTTGCGCTCATCGTGGCAGTGTACTCGGCCATCAAAAAACAGTCGGTGCTGGCGGGCCTTGTGATACTTGGGGACCTGAGCATCCAGGGCAATATCAAGTCCCTTCGATCTCTGGTGGAGCCTCTCCAAGTTGGCATGGATAATGGCGCGCGTCGGGCTCTGGTGCCTTTGGAGAACAAGCGAAACTTCCTGGAGGTCTCGGGAGACATCGTAGAACGGGTCGATCCAATCTTCTTCTCGGACCCCATGACTGCGGCGATGAAAGCGCTGGGGATGACGTAGATGTGTTCGGACTCAAACGATGAAACAGGCAGATTATGACTAACGAAGAAATAGCCAGATTCTTCAACACAACGCGGCCCTTTATCAAGGGCAATCCTGACCTGCGTGATCCCCAGGTCGAGGGATGGTTCCGCACGCGCCAGCACTTCCGGAACAGCAGAGATCACGCCATCCTACAAATTCCAGTGGGCTGCGGAAAGACGGGCCTCATGGCCCTGCTGCCTTTTGAGACC
>JAAZOO010000240.1 GCA_012797715.1 Geobacteraceae bacterium
CACCTCATGGATACAATTCGACTTCCGTTCCTAAAATCCTTTTGGTTCCATTATATGGTAATTAAATGCTTTTACCCTGCTTGAGTTTCCGTAATGAAGATTGCACGTGAAATGAAAAGTTAAAGTCTGTTTTAAAGGGGAAGGAGCGGACATGAGTCTGGCGAAGGAATGCCAATGTAAAGTCTATGGTGTAAGATAGAGATGCAGTGTCGGAGAGAGGAATTGTATGAAGGAAATACACCATTTAACATCACAAGATCGCCAGACGATTCAATCTGCGATTGAAGCAGGGAAAACCAAGGCTGAAATGGGCCGGTTGCTAGGGAAAGACCCATGCGGGATCGGTCGCGAGATCATGAGGCACCGGGAATTCAAAGAGCGTAACGCGTACAACAGACCTGTGCTTTGCGGAAAGCGTAAGAGCTGTAAAATCCGCAACTGCTCAAAGAGATGCGAAGGGTTCGAGGAACCTGCATGCACCAGACGGGACAGGCTCCCCGGCGTGTGCAACGGCTGCGAGAAACGCGCAAGATGCCCCCTGGACAAGTATTTCTACCACGCGGCAAGGGCGGATGCGCGGTACCGCGCCGAGCTGGTCTCCTGCAGAGAGGGCATAAATCTGGACGAGGCCGGGCGGGACACCATCGGGGACACAATTTCGCCCCTTCTCAAACAAGGGCAGTCTGTCTACCAGATCCTGGCCAACCACCCTGAATTGCAGCTTTCCGACCGTACCTTGTACCGCTATATAGAGACCGGGGTGTTCAGGAAGTTCGGCGTCGACAACTTCTCACTCAAGGAGCAGGTCAGCCGGCGGCAATTCAAGGAAAAGTACAAGAGGCGCAAGGAGCCGGCCAACTACAACGGGCATCGGTATTCCGACTACCTGGAGTTCAGCAGCCAGAACCCGGAGACGACCCCTGTCGAAATGGACACCCTGTACAACCACCCAAGTGGCCCGTACATCCAGACGTTCATGTTCCCCGCCATGCAGTTCATGGTCGGCCGCCTCCACGCGGATAAAACCAGCGAGAGCATGGCCTCAGCATTGGACCACTACCAGCGGCGTTTGGGGCGGGAGGGATTCGTGAGGCTCTTCACGCTGCTTCTAACCGACCGAGGCAGTGAGTTCGAGAAGGTTGGCCTGTTCGAACGGGGCCCGGATGGGAACCAAAGGCTGAACATCTTCTACTGCGACGCCATGCAGTCGGCGCAGAAACCGCATGTGGAAAACAACCACAACTACGTTCGCGACATAATCCCCAACGGGAGGCCCTTAGACAAACTTACGCAGGATAGTCTGGATCTTATGTTCTCCCATATAAACTCGACCCCGAGAAAATCGTTGCACGGCAAAACCCCATATGAGCTCTTTGCGTTCTATTTCGGCAAAAACGCCGCCGAGGCGCTTGGAGTCAAAGAAATCCCAGAGGACGATGTTGTCCTCAAGCCTTCGTTAATATTCTAACTCCAGAGCATTCCCCTCCCCGGCACGACACGGAGTCGCGCAAGCGGCGCAGGGGAGGGCCGGGGAGGGGAATGAAAAGACATTAGTCCGTCACTGCATCCCTCTAAATACGCGCCAGGACCGCCAGATTTTAGTCTGTCATTCTCGAAGTAGGATTGGGCGGCCCAGCCTTGCCATACCCCTCTTTAGGCTGTAACCACATACTTAAGTCTATTCATGCGGATTTTACTGTGCCGATATGGGGAATCTCGCTTAACTCTGCCGCTTTTTAATAGACTTAACTTTCGCAAACAGACTTTGATCTGTCTACCAGTCTTTAACTTTTCAATTAACCCATTTCTCATGCATTTTTTTGGCTGTCCTTTTCTTACATTTTACTGCCGACGTTGACAATCAATTCCCGCACTAAAATATACTTCGCCGGTTAACCTCTCCCACCGGAAGATATCAGCCTCTATCCATCCTCCCGCAAGATCGTTCCGATCGGTATCCCCGTTTATTTTCCACCCTTCGGGCAGCCTGATATGCAAAGCCGTATGCGGAGCGGTTCCCTCCTCGATCCGAATGAATCCGCCGATTGTTCTTTCTTCCCAGTCACAGGAAATCCCAAAAGACACTCGCCCAAAGTGAGTTCTCATGTCTTTCACGCCCACCTTCTGACCGGCTTCCAGCCAAACCCGGGCCGTTCCGCGGGCCAGATGCAGCGTATCATCCTCTTCCATGACCAGCAAATCACGAACAAACCGGCCTACCGCGACAGGCGTCCACAAGTGCTGCCGATCTCCGGACGTGCTTTCGCTCCCGGGCTCCTGTCCCCGTTCCTCGCACCATGAATAGAGCGGCGGCCCATGGTTGATCGTTGAATAAAGATACCGGACAGCCGCATCCCCTTCATCGCGGGTCAGCAATGCTTCTCCAAGATTATCCAGTGTGATTGCAACCCACATACCGTCCTTCATCCATCCTATGCCGACAGGCTGTCCTCCGGCGCTGATCCGCCGCTCGATTTTCCAAATCGTCCCGATAATGAGTTCATGATCGGGCGGCAGGGTGCGGCAGGGAAAAGCGGCGTAAAGTACGCCCCAGCGGCTTCCCGATGTCTTGCCGGGCGTACCCGGGATCCACCGGCGCCCTTCCTCCGCGATGGCTCCCCGGTCCATTGCCCGCAGAAGATCGGCAAGCGCCTTTTCGTGGATGGACCGGACCTCGGCCAATACATCCTCTCGGCCAAGGATTCGGGCTGCTTCCACCGTCAACGCGTCGGCGTACACCG
>JAAZOO010000241.1 GCA_012797715.1 Geobacteraceae bacterium
CCACATATTCCGGGAAGCCGCTGTTGGGGTAGGCGGCGAGAGGGAGGCGGGTGACCGCTGCCATGCGCCGGATGTTCCGGGTCATCTCCAGGGTCCCGGCGCCGCAGTTGGCGCCCACCACGGATGCACCCGCTTCGACCAGCTCAAGGGCGACCCGCTCCACGGTCATGCCGCCGGGTATCCTTCCCCGCTCCAGGAAGGCCATGCTGGCGATCAGGGGTAGTCCGGTTTCCCTGGCGGCGGTCAGCGCGATCTTCATCTGCTCCAGATCGGAGAAGGTCTCCAGGAACAGCAGGTCTACACCACCTTCGACGAGGGCACAGGCCTGCTCCCGGAAGAGGGCGAGCATCTCATCAGGATCCGGGGCATCGCCGTCTCCCCGAAACCGCGGGAGGGGGCCCATGGCCCCGGCCACGAAGACGTCCCGGCCCGCTGCGGCCGTGCGGGCAAGCCGCGCTCCGCTCAGGTTCACGTCGCGCACCCTGTCTTCCAGGCCGGCGGCCGACAGCCGCGGCCGGTTGGCGCCGAAGGTGTTGGTCTCGATGACCTGCGAACCCGCCGCGATATAGTCGCAGTGCAGCCTCAGCACCAGGTCCGGTCTGCTCAGGTTGAGGCGCTCAAAGCACGTCTCTCCCTTTCCTCCCTGTGCATGGAGCATGGTGCCGATGGCGCCGTCTCCCACCAGAATCCGTTCATGGACCATTTCCAGAAAATTCATGGGTTGAATCCGTTCCCCCTTGCCCGTATCCGGTGTCCGCTCCTCGTCCCTCTGCTACGGGCAACGGTTACCGGGCACAGACAACGGTTTTTGTAGCCTTTTCGCATCGAACCGATTACAATGCGTCCTTCACGGAAACGCACCAGGAAAGGCTCCTCCATGCACGCACTCATCGACTGGCTCGTGGCCACCATCGGCGCCATGGGTTACCCCGGCATTTTTCTCCTCATGGCAATGGAAAGCTCGGTCATCCCGGTTCCCAGCGAACTGGTCATGCCGCCTGCCGGCTATCTGGCCTTCAGAGGCGAAATGAACATCATTGTCGCCATCCTCTGCGGCACCGTGGGCAGCCTTGTGGGGGCCTATGCCAATTACTTTGCGGCGCGCCACCTGGGAAGGCCGCTCATCCTGAGATACGGAAAGTACGTCCTGATTACCGAAGAGAAGTTTGCCCGCGTCGAGGGCTTTTTCCTGCGGCACGGTGAGATATCAACCTTTCTGGGCAGACTGCTGCCGGTGGTGCGCCACCTTATCTCCATCCCCGCGGGGCTTGCGGGCATGAACCACCTCCGCTTCTCCCTCTACACCCTGCTCGGCGCCGGCATCTGGGTTACCGTCCTTGCCTACATCGGTTACTTCATCGGCGAAAACCAGGAGCTGATCATGCGCTATTCCCACCAGGCTCTGGTGGTCGTTCTTATCTGCAGCGTCATCATTCTGGTGCTCTATATCCGGCGCCACCGTCGGAAAAAGATGAGTGGCGCGATATCCGGAGTAACGCGCTCCGATGTTTCCGACGAAGAGTGATTATCTTCGCTTGAGGAGGTAGTGGGATACTCCCCACTCCCCTCCATCCCTGTAGCCCCACATTTCGCAACAGGCCATGAAGAACAGCCGCCAGCGCTGCAGCCAGACCGACCCCTCCGCTCCGTGGTTCTCCCGGAGGATGGGGAGCACAACGGCCTTCCGGGAATCGAGGCGGCTGAGCCAGGCTTCGGCGGTCTTGCGGTAGTGGATGCCTGGGACGCTCCACCGGCTTTCCAGCACCAGATGGTCCTGAAAACGGGAAAGAAGGTCCTCTGAAGGCATCATCCCGCCGGCGAAGAAATAGCGCCCCAGGTAGTTGTCCTCACCCTCGCTTTCGTAGGGATAGGCGAAGCGGCGGTGGCTGAAGAGGTGCACGAACAGCTTTCCGTCCGTTTTCAGCATTCCCGCAATCCTCGCCAGGATTTCCCGCCAGTTGTGCAGGTACTCCAGGAGTTCCACCGCCATCACCCGATCAAACGTACCATCGACCCGCACATCGTTCAGGTTGCACGTGATCACCCGTACAGCCGTGATACCCTGCTCGGCGCAGCGGGCCTCGACGAACTCCCGCTGCAGATCCGTGGCGGCGACGGCGGTGACGCGGCACGCTGGAAACTTCTCCGCGATCCAGAGGGTCAGGGACCCCCAGCCGCATCCCAGGTCCAGGATCTCCATGCCGTCCTCGCTTCCCGCCCGTTCGCAGGTCTCGGATAGCATCTCCCCTTCGGCCCGGTCCAGATCCTCCACGCCCGGCGGAAACAGGCAGCAGCTGAACTTCATGTGCGGCCCGAGAATCTCCTGGAAAAAGGAGGCGGGCAGACCGTAGTGCCCGCGGTTCCTCTCTCCGATCTCGAGAGCGATTGGTCCTTTGCGCAGTGAATCGGCGAACTCGGCCAGGGCGGCCCGGTTTGCCTCGTCGCTTCCCCTGTCCTGGGTGATCAGTCTCTTGTCCAGCAGGGTGCGGATTCCCTGGCGGACCAGGGCGTCGGGGACGCGGCCGCGCTCTACCAGGGACACGAGGGAAAAGGATGATGCCATGATGATTCCTTTCAGGATGGTGTCGTTTCGCACGCCGCCGCGCGCAGCCGCTCCAGATCGTCCCGGTCGAGTCGCCAGACCTGGCGGCAGAATTCGCACGTCACCTCCGTGCCCCCTTCCCGATCTATCATGTCGCTGATCTCGGCGGAGCCGAGGGACGCGACTGCCCGCTCGATTTTTTCCCGGCTGCAGCTGCAGCGGAATGCCAGCGCCCGTTTCTCCAGGATCTTGTACGGGATGCCCTCGAATAGATTCTCCAGAATCTGTTCCGGCGTCTTCCCGTCGCGCAGCAGGCATGTCAGGGGGGGCATGCCTTCGATGTGGGCCATGAGCCTATCGATTGTGGCATCGTCGGCGCCGGGCAACGCCTGGATCAGGAAGCCTCCCGCCGCCGATACCCGGTTGTCCGGCTCCACGTACACGCCCAGTCCGACAGCAGAGGGAGTCTGCTCCGACTCGGTGAGGTAGAGGGCCAGGTCCTCGGCAATCTCGCTGCTCATGAGCTGTACCATGCCGTGGTACGGTTCCTTCATGCCCAGGTCCTTGGTGACGGTGAGAAATCCGGCCCTGCCCAGGGCGTTTCCCACGTCCAGTTTTCCTTCCGGCGTCTCCAGGTGCACCTCGGGAACTCCGACGCACCCCCGCACCGCTCCGTTGCTGTCCGCCTCCACCAGGATCTTCTTCAGGGGGCCGTTCCCCTCGAACCTCAGGGCCACCCGTTGCCCGGTCTTCAGGAGCGCGCCCATCAATGCTCCGCCGGTGAGCGCCCTGCCCAGGGCGGCCGACGCGGTGGGCAGGGTGCCGTGTCGGCGACGGGCCTCGTCCGCCAGGTCCGTGGTGACGCAGGCAAGCGCTCTCACATTTTCATTTTCGGTTATTATTCTAACTAGATAGTCGGTCATACGAGTCCCATGGTGAAGTTGAATTCCGATGTCCCTTCAATGGCGGTCCCCCTGACGCAGGCATCCAGGATCCGTTTCCGCTCCTCTCCCGTCTCGGCGGAGAGGTCGGCGACAAAGGAGACGCATCCCATCTCACGGAGCCTCCGGCGCCGGGCGGTCAGGGAAAACCGCCGGTC
>JAAZOO010000017.1 GCA_012797715.1 Geobacteraceae bacterium
GTTTCGTGCAAGACCGCCGCACATTGGGGCTGACGGCGCAAGCCTGGTCACCACCCCGTCATTCTCGTAGTAGAGCGCCAGAGCGAATTTCTCGAGGAACTGATATCCCCGCAGCAGTTCGAGCAGCTCCAGAGGCTTTATCCCCAGCGAATCGTCGGAAGACATTTTTCCCTCTTTCGGGCCGGACGTTCCGGCGGAAAAGAACGCTACACGGCTCCACCAACGGTCATGGCAGAGATGAGGAGCGTCGGTTGGGCGTCGGAAACCGGGGCTCCCTGACCGTCCTTGCCGCATGTGCCGATCCCGAACCCAAGATCGGTGCCGATTTTCGTCACCTTTTTCAGCACGTCGGGGCCGTTTCCCGTCAGGGTGGCGCCACGAACCGGCTCGCCGACGGCGCCGTTTTCAATGAGATATCCCTCGGAAACCTCGAACACGAAATCCCCGGTCACCGTATTGACCTGCCCGCCCCCCATCTTTTTGACAAGGAGGCCGCGCTCCGCCTCCCGGATAATGGACTCGGGAGACGTGTCCCCAGGGGCAATGAGCGTGTTGGACATGCGCACGATGGGTCGGGCGTGGTACGACTCCCGCCGCCCGTTGCCGGTGGATGCGCACCCGTCCTTCATGGCGGAGAGCCGGTCGTACAGGTACCCCTTCAGCACCCCGTTCTCCACAAGAACGGTCCTCCGGCCGGGGACACCTTCGTCGTCGAAGGAATAGGAACCCCGGGCGTTGGGTATTGTGGAGTCGTCAATAACCGTCACCAGGGGAGAAGCAACCTGAGTGCCAACTTTTCCGGCATACACCGACATTCCCGCCTGCACCAGATCCGCCTCCAGCCCGTGACCGATGGCCTCGTGAACCATGGTGCCTCCCGCCTCCGAGGAGATGACAACCGGCATCATGCCTGCCGGAGCCTTGCGCGCCGTCAGCATCATCACCGCCCTCCCGGCGGCGGCCAATGCCACGTCTTCCGGACTTTTCTCATCAAACAGCTCTAGCCCGCGGAATCCTCCCACAGGCTCGTACCCCGTCTGGATGACATCACCTTGGGCGGCAACCGCCTGGACTAGAAAAACGGTGCCGGTCCTCCCGGTTTCGATGAACTCTCCCAGCGAATTGGCAATCTGGGTGCGGACCCTTCCGTCTCGGTACACCACCAGTACCTGTCGCACCCGCTCGTCCATCCTCCGCGCCGCATCGTCGGCGCGGCGCACCAGCGCCACCTTGTCCTGAAGGGGGACCGTTTCCGGAGATGTCCTGATGACGAAACCCGGACCAACCGTTTTTGTGCGCACATCGATGGGGGCCCCGAATTCCTTGCCCCTCACCGCGCGGCTAACCGTATCGGCCAGGTCGAGAAGCGCCTTCTCCGTGATCTCGTTGGTAAAGGCGTAGGCGGTCCGCAGATCGGCAATGACCCGGATACCCGCACCGCGATCCGTGCCGGCAAGAATCTTCTCTATCTTCCCGTCCTCGCAGACAATGGACGTGGATGTTCCTTCCTCGAAATAGATATCAGAGAATTCGCCTCCGCCGGCCAGTGCGCGGCGCAGAATGCGGGAAATATCCATGCTGTCAAGCATCATGAGTGGTCTCCTGATTCATGGGGAATGGGGTGGCGCCGGGGAGTTCGATCTCCGCAAGTCCGATCTCCTCGGCCAGGGCCGCAACGAGGCCGTCAATGTCTCCGGCGAAACAGTCCGGGAAGGAGAGGGCAACGATTCCCTGCCGGGAATCCAGGGTGGTCAGGGTCGCCAGACCGTCGTAGGCCTCCAGGGTGAAGCGGAGGTAGGCGATAGAGCGGCGGTGGACACGAAAGAATCTCACAACGCCAGCGCCCGCCGGATCCTTCTCACCGACTCCTCCCGCCCCAGCACGCCGATCACGTCGTAGATGGCGGGGGAGGGAGCACCGCCGGTCAGGGCGAAGCGGACCGGCTGGGCCACATCCTTGAGCTTCACGCCGCGCTCAGCGCATATCCCCTCGAAGAGCGCCGCCACCGCGTCATGACCCAGTTCGTCGGCCGTCTCCAAGCGGCTTGCCAGTTCCGCGCATACTTCGCGGCCGGAAGGGGTCAGGAACTTGGCAACGGATTTAGCGTCATACTGGAAATCGGACCGGTAGTAGAAAACGGCACCGTCCGCCATCTCCAGCAGTGTGCGGGAGCGGTCCTGCAGAGTCCGAACAACGGCCGTCAGGTCCGGACCGCCGGAAACGTCCACGTCCCGCTCCTTCAGGAAAGGGAGGAGAAGGCCGGCAAGGCGTTGCGGGTCGCCGGTCTTGATGTAGTGAGCGTTCAACCACAGCAGCTTATCCGGATTGAACACGCCGGCGGAGCGTCCCACCGCCTCGATGGAGAATTTGTCGATGAGTTCGTCGAGGGTGAATATCTCCTCATCGCCGTGGCTCCACCCCAGTCGCACCAGATAGTTGACCATGGCCTCGGGGAGGAATCCCATGTCCCGGTAGGCCATGACGCTGGTTGCGCCGTGCCGTTTGGAAAGCCGCGACTTGTCGGCGCCCAGGATCATGGGCACATGGGCAAACTTGGGTACCGGGCACCCGAGAGCCTGGTAGAGGAGGATCTGGCGCGGGGTATTGTTGACATGGTCGTCCCCGCGGATGACGGTGGTTATGCCCATGGACACGTCGTCGATAACCACCGTGAAATTATAGGTGGGTGTGCCGTCGGTGCGCTGGATTATAAGATCGTCCAGTTCCTCGTTCTGGAAACAAATCCTCCCCTTTATCAGGTCATCGAAAACGGTCGTCCCCTCCAGCGGCGCCTTGAAGCGAACCACGAACGGCGCTCCCGGACGATCCTCCTTGATGTTCCGGCAGGTCCCGTCATACTTGGGCTTTCTCCCCTCGCTGATGGCAATCTCCCGCTTTCGCTCCAATTCTTCGGGCGTGCAGTAGCACTTGTACGCCTTGCCCGCGGCCAACAGCTTTTCCACGTACTCCCGGTACAGGGGGAAATTATCGGACTGGTAAAAGGGACCCTCGTCCCAGTCGAGACCGAGCCAGGTCATCCCTTCCAGGATGGCGTCCACGGACTCCTTGGTCGAGCGGGCGACATCGGTATCCTCGATGCGGAGGATGAATTTCCCCTTTTCCTTTCTGGCCAGCAGCCAGTTGAACAGGGCTGTCCGTGCGCCTCCGATGTGGAGGAAGCCGGTGGGGCTGGGTGCGAAACGCAGACGAATCTCCGACATGGTTTTCTCCTTGAATTGTAGAATCAAGCTCAAGCCGCCGGGTCGGCCGGACGCGGGGGAACGGCCCGTGTATCGGGAATCGTCTCCCCCTCCTCATCATCGGCCCTGTCCCCCGGTATCCGGTATTCTTCCCCGGCCCAAGCGCCCAGGTCCACCATCTTGCACCTTTCGGAGCAGAAGGGGCGGAAGGGGTTCCCCTTCCATTCGTTCTTCTTCCCGCACAGGGGGCATGCAACGACCATACTGAACCTTTTCTTTCCCGATGAGTACGCTTGCGGCGCAACCTGCGCTCCCCACGGTCCGAAAACAAAAAAACCCAGGCTTCTACGCTGCGCCGGGGATGGATCACTCGGGAATGCCGGTTTTGGGGAGGTGGAATTGTATCGGGTACAGGTAAAAAAATCAAGCGGGGATCTCATCAGAAAATATGGAATCAGGGGCACTTCTTCTTTGACTTGGCACGAGGCATGAATATATACTTTCGGAAATTCAAATCCAGAAATAAGGAGGGTTGCATGAAAAAGGGCTTTTGTCTCGCTATTGGAATGATGATGGTTTCCTGCCTCGTCCTGGCGGGGTGCAAGAAAGCCGGTGAAAAGGCCGCCGAGAAAGCCATCGAGGCCGGGCTCGCAAAGGAAGGAGTGAAGGCGGACGTTGACGCATCCGACGGGAAGGTAACGATCCGGGGCAAGGACGGCACGACGGAATTTGCCGGCGGCAAAAACGTAAAGGTGCCGGAGTCCTTTCCCAAGGATGTCTACGTGTATGAAGGGGCGACAATCGACGCGGCGCTTTCCGTTCCTGGAGGATTCAACCTGACCATGGAGACGGCCGACCCGGCCGAAACCGTCCTTTCCACCGTAAAGAAAAAGATGACCGGCCAGGGATGGAAGGAAGAAATGACCATGAATCAGGGCGAGCAATCCATGGTGGGATACAAAAAAGGCGAGCGCACGACGATGATCACCATAACGACCGACAAGAAACTGACGAGGATCGCCCTTACCGTCACGGAGGAAAAGGGAAAGTAGGTTCTTCCGGGAAAATCCGGCCGGAGATCCTGTCGCAGGTCACGGCATCTTCCCACCGTGAAAGACGCACCGTCAACCGGGCCCCCACCCCTGGGGAGCGGGATCAGCGCCATGGGTGCACGGCAGCTGATCCCGTTTCCGGACGGCATCTCCCAGTACGTGCGGTTTCAGGGGGGAGCGCCCCTTCTGCCGCTTCCCTGCACACCGGCCCCTCTTTCATCCAA
>JAAZOO010000242.1 GCA_012797715.1 Geobacteraceae bacterium
ACGTAGATCAGGCCCATCTGCACTGCGGCCAGAGGATTGTCCAGATCACGTTCACCGCTGTAACGGCTGTCCGGCTTGTCGCTGGTGGCCAGCCATTCCTTTTCGGCTCCCCAGTAAATGTCCTCTTCCGGTTCCCAGACGTCCACGCGCCCGCCGCCGAAGCCGAAGGTCTTGAAGCCCATGGACTCCAGCGCGCAGTTGCCGGCCAGGATCATCAGGTCGGCCCAGGAGATCTTCCTGCCGTATTTCTGCTTGATGGGCCAGAGCAGCCGGCGCGCCTTGTCCAGGTTCACGTTGTCCGGCCAGCTGTTGATGGGCGCCAGGCGCTGGTTGCCGGTCCCGGCGCCGCCGCGGCCGTCGCCCATGCGGTAGGTACCGGCGCTGTGCCACGCCATCCGGATCATCAGCCCGCCGTAGTGACCCCAATCGGCCGGCCACCATTCCTGGGAATCGGTCATCAGCTTGCATAGGTCCTGCTTCACGACATTGAGGTCGAGCTTCTTGAATTCCTCGGCGTAGTTGAAGTCCGCGCCCATGGGATTGGATTTGGAGGAGTGCTGGTGAAGGATGTGCAGGTTCAGCTGGTTGGGCCACCAGTCCCGGACCGACGTGCCTCTGCCGGTCATGGGTATGGCTGGTTTGCCCGTTTCCGGGCCCTTTTTTTCTTCACTCATGTCAGTCGGCTCCTTTCGTTCGCGTAAATTTCGTTTCCTTGGTTCGTGGTGTGTGCAGATCGGGCTTCGGCATGGTCGGCGCGATTGCGTTTACAGCAAATCCTCCCGGTACCATCCGGACAGCTGCGGCTGGAAGACGTTGTCGATAATGTGGATGACGCCGTTGGAGCACTCGATGTCGGTGACGACGAACTTGCCGTTGTCGATCACCGCTTCCCCTTCGTCCATTTCCAGAGTGAGGGACTTGCCGTTCTCCGTGGCGAGTTTTCCCGGGATCATTTCACGGATTTCCCCAGCGGAATACTTTCCAGCGACAATGTGATAGGTGAGCGTTTCGGAAAGGTCCTTCGGGTTCTGGATGAATTTTTCGATGTCCATCCTGGTAAAGGCGTCATTGCTGGGCGCAAACAGGGTAAAGGGACCCGCCCCCTTTATCATCTCTCCGAGATTCGTCTTTTCCAATGCTTCCGCCAGAGTGCTCAGCGATGCTTCGGCCTTGATGGTTTCCATGATGTCTTTCATGTAAGGCTCCTTTCCTTGCCACAGTTCAGCGGATTTTTTCTTGTAAAGACTACAACCCTTTTCAGGAAAGTCAATCGTTGGAAAGAATTATTATCAATAAGGAGGTAAAATTTTTTATCACGTTTTTCTCTGGCATTCCGGGCAGAGGCCGAAGAAATCGAGGCGGTGAAAGGAAATGGTATAGCCGGTCTTCTGCTTCATCTCTTCGCTCAGTTCATCGACGCTGGAGATTTCCGGGTCCATGATCTTCCTGCATTTCGTGCAGATTGCGTGGGGGTGGGGGTACGGCCTGTTTCCGTCGTAGCGGTTGCTGCCGTCGGGGAAACCCAGCTCCAGAACCTCGTTCAACTCCTTAAGCAGTGCTATGGTCTTATATACGGTCGCCGGACTCGTGGTGGGAAACTGCTCCCGTACCTCCCGGTAGACATCGTCCACGCTCGGGTGGTCCGTGCCGGCCACCAGGGTGCGGATGATTGCCAGGCGTTGCGGAGTGAGGCGGAAGTCGCGTTCCTTCACCTTTGTGAGAATCCGGCTCAAACGATCCTCGGCGCGGATTTCTGTTTTTGAGCGCGTCACCGTAGTATCCTTTTTTTGAATATACCGTATCTATCAATAATTGTTGTCCATAATAGTCCCGAAGGGGCAGATGTCAAGATTGAATGCTGGGCTTGGCGGCAGCACAGATACGGCGGATGCAGTCCCGTATCCCTGAATACCTTTGAATTGGTAGAACAGACTGTTTGCCGCGCCTGTTGCATGATATACTCCCTTCTTGGGAAAGTTCCGAAAGGGTGCAACCGTGGCGATCTGCGGGGGAAGAACGATTCCTCGATTGTACGGGTGCCTGTCGCGATTCGTACGGTGCCGGACGGAAGGGGTGATGCGGCGACTGTCATTTCACGGCGCCGGGGCGGACTTTCTGCTGCTCACTCGTGCGCATCTCGGCCACTGCAGACATGTGGCGCTTGGCTACAAAATGGATTTCGCGGGGAGATTTCCGTGAAGGGACGCATCAACGGTTTTTCTCCCTGCGCCTCACCGAGAATTTCCGGAGCTGAAAAAGGCCGACTAATCATCCCAGCCACCTTGGAAAGGAAAGAAAAGAATACCCATGAAAAACGGAAACAAAGCATCGGCAGTACCCTTCCCATGGACTTCGGAACGATTCCGCAGGCCGGCCGCCGTTCGGGAGAGAAATGTCGCCGGCATCGCGGAGGCATCTCCCCCGCTGCTGGACCATCCCTCGAAGCTGTTCGTGGAGATTACCACGCGATGCAACCTGGCGTGCGGCATGTGTGTGAAACAATCTCCCGGAAGCGGTATCCTCACGGGTGACATGTCGCGGGAGGTTTTTCTCTCCCTCCTTCCCGCGTTTCCTAAAATCCGGAGTCTGATACTCAACGGCATCGGTGAGCCGCTTCTCCATCCTGAGCTTGTGGAGTTCATCCGTATCGCAAAAAGGGTTATGCCGAAGGACGGTGTGGTCGGGTTCCAGACCAACGGTATTCTCCTCAACGATGCTCTTGCCGAATCGCTGGTCCAGGCGGGTCTTGACAGGATATGTCTCTCCCTGGACTCCGTCTGTCGCGACACATTCGCCAGGATACGGTCCGGCGGCGACGTGGAGGACCTCCGCAAGGCATTTCGCTCGTTGGCGGCCGCCCGGGAAAAGAATCCCGGATCGCCTCTCAGGGTGGGAGTGGAATATGTGGTGATGCGCGACAATCTGCATCAGCTCCCGGAGGTGCTCCGCTGGGCCGCCTCCCTAGGGGCGCGGTTCGCCATAGTAACCCACTTGCTCCCCTACGATTCAAGCCAGGTTTTGCAACCGGTGTTCGACGCAAATCTGGATCGTGCAGTGGACCTCTACCGGAGGTGGAAAAGGCGGGCCGAGGCTGAAGGGATCGAGCTCGACCGCTATTTTTTCATCAATTTCTACAAGTTTTTCAGGACGCCGGAGGAGCAGCGCGTTGTGGATTTTGTCCGGGAGATGGTGGACGATGCGCGGGACAGGAATATCTTCTTTCACCTCAGGAATCTCATCGCCCGGGACGATGGCATGTCATCGGAAGTGGAAAGGGTTTTTGACGGTGCGAAGAATGTGGCCGAGGAGCTGGGGATTGACCTGATCCTGCCTGCAGTGTCTCCCCGGTCGGAACGTCGCTGTGACTTCGTCGAGGACGGCAGCGCCATGGTATCGTGGGACGGCGGTGTACACCCCTGCTACTTTCTCTGGCATCGTTATCAGTGCCACTTTTCCTACTGGAGAAAATATGTTCCCGGCCTGGAAGCTCCCTGGGGAAGCAGTACCGCCCTTCATTTCACTTACTGGAGAAAGAGCGTGGCGGCAAAGGTCTTCGGTTCCCTGGGGGAAAAGGGTATCCTGGAGATATGGAATGACCCGTCATTCCTGGAATTCCGGAAAGAGGTACTTCGCGACGAATATCCCTACTGCTCCAACTGCAGCCTCGTTCCCTGCGATTACCTCACGGCGGATGAATTCGAACATGACTGCTTTGATACTGCCGTTCCCTGCGGCGATTGCTTCTGGGGATTGGGGATGTTCAACTGCCTGCAGTGACGGGCCTCTGTGGAGGAGGTTATCTGTTTCCTTTCGGGACGGGGTGTGACCGGAAATTGTGCATTTTGCGCGTACTGGCCGGGAAATGAATGGTTTCCCACGCATCCCACAGGCTTATCAACAAGTCGTCAACACAGAGTGTTGAGATTCGTTTCGATGCTGCCTTTCCCACCCCTTTTGCCGCTTCGTTTGCGAAGCCTTGTTCATTATGGTTGCCCATCCCTGCTGAAAATGCTATAAAAAATCATTGTCATTCTCCCCCTTTCGAGGTGTATTTGAAGGTACCGTTCCTGCGCCGGTTCTGGGTCACGTTTTCAGCCTACGTTGTCGGTTTCTACGCA
>JAAZOO010000018.1 GCA_012797715.1 Geobacteraceae bacterium
CCGATGCAGGGGGTCCATCCCGCGGCGAATGCCAGGCCGACGAGGAAGCTTCCGATGTAGCCCGCGGGTTTTCGGTGGATGACAATGCGTTTTTCCCCCAGGAGCATCCCCAGGTGCACCAGCCCGGTCACATGGATACCGAACAGGACGATGAGCGCGCCCCCTATCTTCCGAATCAATGGCATATGCGCCTGGAAGAAGCCCCCGATGTAGGTGGCGGACGCCCCGAAGGCCGCGAACACGGCGGTGAAGCCGGCAATGAAGAGGAGGGAATGGATCAAGGTCTTTTTTCTGACCAGGTGGGAAGGGTGCTCCGCCTTCAGATCCGCGAAGGAACAGCCGGTAATATAGGTAATGTAGGAAGGTATCAGGGGGAGGACGCACGGGGAGAGAAACGAGAGCAGACCGGCGATAAAGGCCCCGATATAGGTTATGTTTGCTGATTCCATGAAGATTCCTCGTGCTGTATCGTCTGTTCCGCGCAGAGTCCGGTTCCGGACGGGCCGGGGACGGGGCGGGTGCCGGGGGGGCGCACTGTCTGCCGAAATTCTGCGGGAGCGGATAGGAATGGTGATGCGGCGTATCGGAAGGGTGTCAATGGCGGCGGGTTACCACATAGTCGGCCAGGGAGAGGAGTGCCTGCCGGTGTGAAGAGTCCTGAAAGGACATGAGTCGCGACTTTCCCCGTTCAACGTATGCGCGGGCCGTCCGTGTCGTGTATTCGATGCCGCCGTAGGCGGACACAAGGGAGACGACCCTTTGGAACCCTTCATCGTCCAGAGAATCGCTCCCGAGCACTTCTTCAATCTGTTTCTTTTCCGCCGCCGTGCACTGCTTCAGCGTATGTATCAGGGGGAGGGTGACCTTCCCCTCTTCCAGGTCGTGGCCGATGCTCTTTCCGAGCTTCTCCTCGCTGGACACATAATCGAGGGTGTCGTCTATGAGCTGGAAGGCGATCCCCACATCCATGCCGAAGTCCCGCAGGGCCGCTTCCCTTTCCCCGCGTGATCCGCCGAGTATGGCGCCCACCTGGCATGCGGTGGATAGGAGCACCGCTGTCTTGCTTTTCACGACCTCGATATACCGTTCCTCCGTCATGGCAGGGTCGCTCATGGACGCCAGTTGCAGGACCTCTCCTTCGGCTATGCGGGTGGTAGCGTCGGCGATGATGCGCAGTACATCGAGATCGCCGTCCTGGACGATGATGGAAAAGGATTTGGAGAAAAGGTAGTCCCCCACCAGCACGGACGCCTGGTTGCCCCAGAGGGTGTTTGCCGAGGCGATGCCGCGCCGCAGAACGGCATTGTCCACCACGTCGTCGTGGAGAAGGGTCGCGGTATGGATGAATTCTATGACGCTCGCCAGGAGCACATGACGTTCGCCCTCGTATCCGCACAGCCGCGCCGAAAGGATCAGCAGGGCGGGGCGGATCCTTTTGCCGCCGCTGGAAAGGAGGTATTCGCCCACTTTCCGGATGAGGTCCACATCGGATTCCAGGTCTTTCCTGAATTGCAGCTCGACATTTTTCAGATCTGTATCGATGAGAGCTAAAGCAGATTCCATGCGGAAACCTCGGGCGAAAGTATGCGGCAATAGTAAAAGAATGCCGTTAGATTTGTCAAAGTTTTTCTCCCCCGGACGCATTCCTCTCCCCGCGGCAGGTGGAGCCGTCGGAAGGGAGCGGCTGCGGCCTGATTCATTCCGGACACCGGGGGAAGGGGGGAGGAGGTGGCGGTGTCGGAAGGCGCAGGGTGGGAGTGCCGGCTGGGGCGGAAAGGGCGGAGAGCGGCGGAAGCAGGGGGACCGCGGCGAGGGACGTGCCCCTCAGGCGCGGTAGCGGGGTCCCCGGAAAGAGAGGCAGGGAGTTCTCCGTCAAGGCGGATCAGGGAAAGGTACGGGGCTGGAAGGACTGCTTCCGCGGCGGGAAAAGCCGATTCTTCAGCCCCTGCACCCTGTTCATGCATACTTGATAAGATCGACCATATCGCGAACCGCCCGATCAAGGCCCACAAGGACCGCGCGAGAGATGATGGAGTGGCCGATGTTGAACTCCTCGATGCCTCCCAGGGCCGCCACTTTCTTGATGTTCGTGTAGGTGAGACCGTGTCCTGCATTCACCCCCAGACCGAGCTTGGAGGCCAGCTTCACGGCATTTTCTATCTTGATCAACTCCTGCTCCTCTATCTTCCCGTCGGCTGCCTCGGCAAAACAACCGGTATGGATCTCCACGTAGTCTGCACCGACTTTGGCAGCCGCCTTGATCTGATCGGGATCGGGATCGATGAACAGGCTTACCACGATTCCCCCCTCCTGAAGCCTGGCAACGGCCTTCTCCAGGGCCTGTGCGTGCAGCCGTACGTCGAGGCCGCCTTCGGTCGTCAGCTCCTGGCGTTTTTCCGGCACCAGCGTGCACTGTTCCGGCTTGACCGCCAGGGCGATGGCAATCATTTCGTCGGTGGCCGCCATCTCCAGGTTGACCTTGGTCTGCACCGTCTCCCGCAGGAGCCTGAGGTCCCGGTCCTGGATGTGGCGCCGGTCTTCCCGCAGGTGGATGGTGATGCCGTCGGCGCCCGCCATTTCGGCGATTGCCGCCGCCGCTACCGGGTCCGGCTCCATGCCGCCGCGGGCCTGTCGAATGGTTGCCACATGATCGATATTCACTCCCAGTTGTGCCACGTCATTCACCTCCGATCTTGTTCCGGACCAGATCCGCGATTTCCTCGGCCCAGCCGGTGATTGCGTCGTGATCCGGCCCTTCCAGCATGATCCGGAGCAGAGGCTCCGTTCCCGAGTAACGGATCAGTATCCGTCCCTCGCCGTTCAGTTTTGCTTCGATGCCGCTGATCCGGGCGGCGATTGCGGGAATTTCCATGATGTCTTTCTTTTTTCTCACCCTTACATTGACGAGGACCTGGGGAAGCGAGGTCATGACCGTTGCCAGCTCCGAAAGGGTCTTTTCTCTGCGCCTCATGATTGCAAGGACCTGGAGGGCGGACTGAATTCCATCACCAGTGGTGTTGTAGTCGAGGAAGATGAGGTGGCCCGACTGTTCCCCCCCGAAATTGTAACCGCTCTTCATCATCTCTTCCACAACGTATCGGTCGCCCACGGCGGTTTTCACAACCCTTCCGCCCGCGTTTTTCACGGCGATATCCAGTCCCATGTTGCTCATCACCGTGGCCACGAGGGTGTTCTTGCGCAGCTTGCGCTTCTTGAGGAGCTCCGTGGCGCAGATGGCCATGATATGGTCCCCGTCCACCTCGTTTCCCAGCTCATCCACGAAGATTACCCTGTCCGCGTCTCCGTCAAGGGCGATTCCCAGGTCGGCTCCGTGCTTCCTCACCGCTTCGCCGACCACCTCGGGATGGAGAGAGCCGCACCCGGCATTGATGTTCATGCCGTTTGGCTTGACGGCGATGGGAATTACCTCCGCGCCCAGCTCCTCGAAGACCGCAGGCGCCACCTTATAGGCCGCACCGTTGGCGCAATCGAGGGCAATCTTCATCCCGGACAGGTCCAGTTCCTTGGGAAAGGTGCTCTTGAGAAAGACCACGTAGCGGCCGGCAGCATCGTCGATGCGGAACGCCTTGCCCACCTCGGTGGCGATGGGGCGGAGTGAATCGACCTTCTTGGAAAAGATGAGCTCCTCGATGGTGAGTTCCATGGCATCGGGCAGCTTGATGCCGTTGTCCTGGAAAGGGTTGTGGGACGCCGAGATCACGACACCGGCGTCGGCGCGCATGGAGGAGGTGATGTTGGCGATACCGGGGGTCGGCAGCGGTCCCACGAGCAGCACGTCGACGCCCATGGAGCAGATTCCCGCAGCCAGCGCGTTTTCGATCATGTAGCCGGAGAGGCGCGTGTCCTTGCCGATTACGATGCGGTGCCGGCGGGTTTCGCCGTCCTTCTTGAAGATATGGGCCGCGGCACGGCCGATCTGCATGGCCATCTCGGTGGTCATGGGGTAGACATTGGCCACGCCCCGGACACCGTCGGTTCCGAACAGTTTTTTCATTGAGCAAAGACCTCGTATGTGGAGTGGTGAAGAACCAGCGCAGGGTTCATCACTGTTCTTGTTGGAATCAAAGACCTGAAAGGCAATAATAACAGGGATGAAGGGGATTAAGGGGATAGAGGCGAA
>JAAZOO010000243.1 GCA_012797715.1 Geobacteraceae bacterium
AAGGAAGCCAAGCAGGAGAGCATCGACGCCATCCTCGACCTGGCCGATCGCAAGCACGACGGACGGTGTCGGCTCCTGGTCGTCACCGGGTGCCTGCCCCAGCGCTACCAGCAGGAGCTGGCCCGGGAGCTGCCGGAAGTGGATATTTTCATCGGCACCGGCGACTATCCCCGCATCGCCGAAATACTGGCCGAAAAAGCAGGAACCCAGGGGCAGCTCTGCTACACCGGCGACCCGAATTTCGTCTATGACGAGGATTCGCCGCGCCTGAACTCCTCCCCCCTCTACTCGGCATACCTCAAGATAGCGGAAGGGTGCTCCAACCGGTGCTCCTACTGCGTGATACCGAGCCTGCGCGGCGCGTTCCGCTCCCGCCCCCTGGACGGCCTGGTGGACGAGGCGAAGAGACTGGCGGCCGGAGGGGCCCGCGAACTCAACATCATCGCCCAGGACATCACCCGCTACGGGGAGGACATGGGAGGCTCCGTATCCCTGGAGACCCTGCTGGCAAGGCTGGTGGAGATCGAAGACCTTTCCTGGATCCGGCTCCTCTACGCCTACCCCGACGGCATCACCGACACCCTGATCCGGATCATCAAGGAAGAAAGGAAAATCTGCAACTACTTGGACATACCCCTGCAGCACATCAGCGATCCCGTCCTGAAACGGATGAACCGGCGGAGCACCTCCGCGGAGATCCGGGGGCTCATTGCCAAGGTGCGGCGGGAAATTCCCGATATCGCCCTGCGGACATCCCTCATCGTCGGATTTCCGGGTGAAACGGAGGATGACTTCAAACAGCTCCTCCACTTCGTGGAAGAGGTCGGCTTCGACAGGTTGGGAGTTTTCTGCTATTCGCGGGAGGAAGGAACCCCCGCTGCCGACATGCCCGACCAGATATCGGAGAGGGTGAAGAGGGAACGCTACCGGAAGATCATGAAGGCCCAGGCGCGCCTCTCCTTCAAGCGCAACCGGCGGCTGGTGGGCAAGGTTGATGAAGTCATCGTGGAAGGGTACAGCGAAGAAACCGAACTCCTCCTGAAAGGGCGCTCTTCCCGCCAGGCTCCCGACATTGACGGCCAGGTCTACATCACCGCGGGCACCGCCGACGTGGGAGATATCGTCCGTCTCAGGATCACCGACTCATCGGATTACGACCTGATAGGGGAGATCATCGGGCCGGACGAGGAATGAGAACCCCCTGTGCGGACCGGGCTTTTTTCTTGACAACAGGTCAAAGTTCGTTATTATGTCCAATCTCAATCGGCGGAGCCAGAATCAATCCGAAAGCGACAGGCGGAGATGTCCGGCAAAAACGACGGACGGTCCGCCTGCCGGAGACGAAACACAGTATGTGAGAGGTATCGATGGCGGAAAGAAATGAGGAAATGAAAGCTCTCCTCCTGAAAATGAAAGAGGAGACACTGAAGGAGATACACAAGACGCTGAAGACGTCGTCGGACCTTCCCTCGGGGGAGCCGAGCGGAGACATCTACGACCAGGCGTCCAGCGAAAGGGATCGGGAACTGGGGCTGCTCCTCAATGACCGGGAACGGGAAAAGCTGCGCAATATCGACGAGGCCCTGCTGCGTATTGCGGAAGGGGAGTACGGCATCTGCGAGGAATGCGGATGCGAAATCCCCATCGGACGGCTGCGGGTGATGCCCTTCGCCCATTGCTGCGTCAAGTGCAAGGAGGACCTGGAGAAGATGCAGGCGCAGACCAAGCGCTTCGAGGAAGACAGGGTATACAACGAGATATCCTTCGGCGAAGAGGAAGAAGCATAAAGAGCCGCCGGGGAAAGTTCGGGAGGCGTCGCCGCAAGGCGACGCCTTTTTTTCTTGGAAAAACCGTGGGAGGTCCCGCCAAGAGGCAGGGCAGCCAGAAGAGTTCACCCCGGAAAGGGCATTCAGCCACAGAGCTCCCGGCGGGAGAACGAGCCGTCCCAAAGTAAGTTCCGTGTGTTCTGTGACCTGTGTGGCCGGCAAATCGTCTACGCGACTACATCTCCACCCTGGTCACCACGCCGTGCAGCCTCCCGGCGGGGAGCTTGTGGAACTGAACGAAGTTGGGGGTGAGTTTCTTGAGCAGGCTGAAGACTTTCCACACCGGATTCCTCGTGTTGATGTCCTCGATGCCGTAGAAGATGACCTTCTCCCGAATGCCGTGCGTCTTCAGGATTGATTCGATATCCAGGACCACCATGTACCCCGCCAGCACCTCAAGGGCCTCCAGACCGGGGGCCAGATCCTGCCGCAGCATGCTCTTCACGCCGAACGGCTCGTCGGTCCTGACAATGGAGATCAGGATATTCCTCTCGTACACGATATTGCTGCGGATGATGCAGTG
>JAAZOO010000244.1 GCA_012797715.1 Geobacteraceae bacterium
CAGATCTTCGCCACGGAATACGAACGTTATCTTCCCACCGAAGAAGAACTACGAGCTGCGATCATGCCTGAAAAGAACCGCATTGAGATGGAGATGAGCCTGCGGGTAAACCCAAGGGTCGGAAGGTGAAACAGAAAAATGGGCATTTGCCAGCGCGGATTCTTGAAGTCAAATACGCGGTTTTCCCTCCCGTCGCAGACGGGATGCAAAGGTGGCCTGATCGTGGAGTCAGTGACCCCACAATTCAGAAGTGCTGCATTCTTCCCGATTGGCCTCAGCTTCGAGCATCACCGAAGGCTACCCGCAGGAACCGAGAAAACAAGAAGACGTCCCTGCAAATTTTCCCGGCCCCTTTTTTCATTCCGGAAGTAATACCCAAACAAACAGCTGAAGCACTCCTGTGGACTGTCTATTTCACATACGATGGAGCCATGATGTAATGAACGGCGTAACTTTTCAATGGGACCCGGGGGAAGCCATGTCGAACCTGCGCAAGCATAACGTATCTTTCGATGAGGAAAGGAAGATTTATGAAGAGAGCTAAGAGCAATGACGAGCTTCGTCCACTGTACACTCGCGAAGATTTCGGTAAAGGCATCCGCGGCAAACATTTCGAAGCTTACCGCAAGGGCACCAACCTCGTTCTCCTCAGTCCCGATGTAGCAAAGGTTTTCCCCACCGATGAGGCGGTCAACGAAGCATTGCGGTCACTGATCGACCTTGCCCGGAAATCGACAGGCCTCAAGAAACGCGCTCTCCCTACAACCAAGGAAAAGACCACGGCATAACTCCGCCGCGGTCAAAAACGTTTATCGGTCTTTTCTCTGTGAACTCTGCGGACTCAATCCCGGCGATGGCCGGAATTTGGCAAACACGAGGGGTTAGAAAAACCTCTGGATTCCGGCCTTCGCCGGAATGACGGAGAAAATGAGTTTTTCACGTTCAAGCGGTTCAAGCCGTCTTTTGGCCCTCATCCTCTTAAGTTATGCCCGACGGAGGCGATAGAAGTTTTAATGGCGTTTCACCAAGAATAATGGAATAATGCAGTGGGGGTAAACAACTTCGGAGGTATTGGCGGGTTATCGACCGGGGGAACGGACGTCTAACTGTTCCGCCGGCAGCATTATCACAACAGAATACACTCGTGATCCTGCCTGAACATGAAAACTGAACTCCTCATACTGATCTCGGAGGCAATGGTCGTCTATTTCCTGGTGCTCTGGGCGCACTCGCTGCGTGACCGGTTCGGGCTGGCCCATTTCTATGCCCTGATCGGAGGGATCACCGCGGTCATGTCGTGGGTGACCGACGCAGGCGTCACGGTGCAGATCGCCGGGATCACCTTCATGGTCGGGTCCACCGTCTTTTACACGTCATTGCTGCTGGCAGTCTTTGCCGTGTACATATTCGACGGGCCCCATGCCACGCGCATTGCCATATCGACCGTCGCCGGGGTGTCAGCGATGGTGCCGATCATTGCGCTCACCCTGCACCTGCAGACAAGGTTCATCGGCGCCAACCCCCTCGCGCACGTCCCCATCCCGAGCTTCAGGATCAACGCCGCTTCGGTGGCCACCACCGTGGCGGACCTCATCTTCCTGGCTATGGCATGGGAGTTTCTCGGCAAGACCAGGTTCAACCGGCTCTGGCTGAGGGCCTTCGTCACCCTCCTCGGCGTTATGTGGCTGGACGTGCTCCTCTTCGCCACGGGCGCCTTCCTGGGCAGTCCCGGCTACGTCAACATCATGAAGGGCACCCTTCTCAGCCGCCTCGTCATCGCGGTCTTCGCCTTTCCCTTCCTTTACCTCTATCTCAACTGGCAGAACTCGAAGAAAGGCAACCCGATAGAGAACCGGCCCGTTCTGGCCATCCTCAAGGAGGTGGCTGAGGTGAGAATGGAGCTCAGTCTCGCGCAGAAGGAGATCCGGCGCCGCCAGGAAGCGGAAAGAAAGAACGAGGAACTGATCGGGGAACTGAAGCAGGCGCTCTCCGAGGTCAAGACCCTGCGCGGCTGCCTTCCCATCTGCTCCCACTGCAAGAAGATCCGCAACGATCAGGGATACTGGCAGCAGATCGAAACATACATGCGCGAGCACATCGACGCCGAATTCTCCCACAGCATCTGCCCCG
>JAAZOO010000019.1 GCA_012797715.1 Geobacteraceae bacterium
GTTTGCCGTCCTGCTGGCCATTGTCGCCCGTGGCCTGTAAAAGCAGTGGAGCGGTCCCTTGCGCTCGGCCCGGGGCGCGCCCTGCTGCCCGAGTCTCCTTTCCCCCCACCGTAGCCCTCAATACTCCTTTATTGACAGGCTTTTCACGGATGCTCTATAGTTGCATCGCTTGTACCCTTTCCCCCGGAGCATTGACATGACCATGAAAATCGTCCCTGCGTGGTGCCTCCTCGCCATGGCCCTCCTCGTCCTTCCCGCGCCCTGCTCGGCATGGACGCTCGCCTCCACGAACGTTCCCCTGGGCAGCCCGGTCTACGCCTGGATGGACAAGCTGGCCGGTTTCGGGCTGGTGAAGAGTGATTTCAAGGGCATCCGTCCCGTCACCCGGGCCGAGGCGGCCCGGTTGCTGCTGGAGGCGGAGGAGACCCTTTCCCGGAACCCGGATCTTGCTTCCTCCTCCCTGGCGACCGATGTCCTGGTTGAGGCGAGGGCGGCCCTGGCGAGGGAGGCCGGACTCTACCGTACCCCCGAGGCGGCCCCCGCTTTCGACTACCGGCCGGTATCAGCGGCCCGGGCCCGCTACGTCTACCTGGACGGAACTCCCCGCAGCTACGCGCGGCCGGTTCACGACCCGGGGAACGACGGCGTTTTCGGCATCGGCCACGGGCTCAGGCCCAAAAATCCCTACACGTCCGCGGTGCAGCAGCACGGTACCGAGGGGACACCCCTGTCCGAAAACAACGAGGGGATCCTCTACCGCAGAGGGCAGAACGGCGAGTTCCGCTTTGACTCGGAGGCCTTTCTCGGCCGGTGGGCCGCGGCCCTGCTCGAGCCCATGGTTCTGTTCACGGAGCGGGACAGCATGGCCCAGGTCCGCATCAACAAGGGGTACCTGAAGGTAGGGAGCGATGCCGTGGAACTGGAGGTGGGCCGCGATTCCGCCTGGCTGGGCCTCGGCTACCGGGGAAATCTCACCCTCACCAACAACGCCCGTAACTTCGATCAGGTCAGGCTCTCCAGCCCGGAGCCCATCCTTCTCCCCTATATGGGGGCGCTGAAGTATACGGCCATCTTCTCCCGCTTCGATAGGGTCGAAACCCGCGACGGCATCCGCCATCCCTACTTTTTCGCAACGAAACTTTCGGTCAAACCGGACGATTTCGTGGAACTGGGTCTCAACCTGGGCCGTCAGGTGGGAGGGCCGGGCGTCGACAACTCCTTCGGCAGCCTCCTCCGGGGGTTCATCGGAGGCACCAACAGCGACAACTCCAACTCCCTGGCCGGACTGGAGCTCCGCTTCCGCATCCCCTGGCTGCGCAACGCAGAGGTCTACGGGGAGTTTTCCGGTGAGGACGCGGCCGCATTCTGGCCCATCGTGGAGAGCTATGTGGCCGGTTTCCATATCCCCCGCCTCACTGCCGGCGGCAGGGACGACTTCCGTTTCGAGTACTACTTCGGCAACGCGGCTCTCTACACCAACGGCACCTTTCCCGAGGGGTACCTCTACCATGATCAGCCCATCGGCCATTCCCAGGGAGGGGCTGCCCAGGAATTCTACTTCCGCTACAGTCACTGGTTCTCGGCGCGCACCACTCTGGCTCTGGAGTACTGGCACGGCGAGCGGGGCAACCTGGGGCGCGTTCCCGTGGGGGGCGTGATGCAGGCCGTGGAGCGGAAGGATTCGGGCCGCCTGGTGTGGACTCTCCCTCTGAACAGGGATTTCGACTGCGGAATCGCCTACGGAGTGGAAAGGGTCAGAAACAGGAACCTGGTGCAGGGGGACAACCGCACCAACCAGCTGGTTACCCTGGAGCTGGCTTTCCGGAACTGGTAGATACAGGGTATCCCTCCTCCGTGCCCGTCATCAGGAAGCCCTTGCGGCGCGCCTGCCTGACGGGTATACTGGCCCAATGCTCAGTTTTTCCCTTACTATCGCCGATCACGGCCGCAGGATGGACGGTTTTCTCCGTAATCACCTTCCCTCCGCCCCCGCTTCCTATATCCATCAGCTCCTGAGAAGGGAGTCCGCCACCGTGAACGGTGCTCCGGCCTCCCCGGATCTCCTTCTCCGGCTCTCCGACACCGTGGCCCTCAAGGAGAGCGGCCGGACCCGTTTTTTTCTGGCCGGGGAAAGGGGCGGGCTCGACTTTCTCTATGAGGACGACCGGATCGTGGTCTTCAACAAGCGGTCGGGGCTTGCGGTGCACCGTTGCGCCGAGCACGGGGGGCGGAACCTGGTGGAGCTGGGGATGGAATCCCTTGCCCTCCGGGGCGTACCGGTGAAGCTCTATGCCGTGAACCGCCTGGATCGGGGCACCTCGGGCTGTGTCGTGATGGCAAAGAGTTCGGCCCAGGCGGGTGTCTTCGGCCGCCTGTTCCAGGAGGGGGTCGTGGAAAAGCGCTATCTGGCGGTGGTTTCCGGCAGGATGGGGGAGTCGGGGGTCATCGATCTCCCCCTGGACGGGAAGGAGTCCCGCAGCGAATTCCGGACCCTGTTCACGGGAAAGGGTGTTTCCGTGCTCTCCGTAACCCCGCACACCGGACGCTCCCACCAGATCCGCCGCCACCTGGCCGCCGTGGGCAGGCCGGTGGCGGGAGACCGTCGCTACGGCGGCACAAGGATTCCCGGATTCGAAGGGCACGCTCTCCACTCGTGCCGCATTTCGTTTCCATACCCTGAAACCGGAGGGCGGCGTTTGAGCCTTTTCGCTCCCCTGCAGGA
>JAAZOO010000245.1 GCA_012797715.1 Geobacteraceae bacterium
AGCAAGCAGGACGGCGTTCCGCTTTTTCAGGAGTTCCCTGATTTCTCCCTTGATATCTTCTTGGTGCATACCGTGTCGTTTCCCCGTGACGCCGTTTCCAAAAACGGCGGAATTCAATGACAAACTGCCCGGATAGTAGCTCAATGATCCGTGCCGTGTCAAATTCTTTGCGTTTTCGGCGGGAGGGAACGCCAATGCGTGAGCACCGCGCGTTTCGGGACCTTTCTTGACTCGCCGGAGCAAACCCTCTATTATCCCAAAACCTGCAGGTGAAGGCATCCGTGGAGAGGGGCTCCGTCGTATTCCGTTGCTCCTCTGTGCGGAAGGGAGCGGCCACAGCCGCTACTGTCTGAACCCGGAGAATGACCCTGTCGGCTGTAGCGAAATTGTGTCCATCCGGAATCCGGATGCGACACCACAGTCCTATACCCTTGTGATGCAGCGAGGTCTTCCATGTTCGGTTACGGCATGCCGGAACTGATTATCATTCTGGTGATTGCACTCATCGTGTTCGGCCCCCAGAAGCTTCCCCATCTGGCTCGCACCCTGGGCAGGGCGCTCGCTGAGTTCAGGCGGGCCGCCGACGATTTCCGCCGGAGTATCGAGGAAGAGGCGCAACGGTCACGGGCCGGCGAGGAAGGCGCGGACGGAGAGCGCGCGCGGCGGCAAGAGCAGGGGGGAGTCACGGATTGTCCGGTGAAAGAGGAGGAGAAGGAGGGGAACTGACGGCACGGGCGCCGGAGGGGACAAAAGGCGGATTGCTCCGCCTTTCGTTTGGTGGTGGGGATGGGCTTCCCTATTTCATTTCCGCAAGCAGCTCCTTGGCCCGTTTCGCCTCAAGGGAACGTGGATAATCGTCCTGGATCTTCTTCAGGACGTAGCGGGAGCTCTTCACGTCGCCCAGGCTCTTGAAGGAGAGCGCCTGCTTCAGGAGCGCCGCAGGCGCCTTGTCCTTTTTCGGGTAGAGCTTGATGACGTCCTGGAACGCCAGGATCGCCTGCTCGTACTTCTTTTCGCTGTAGTAGGTCTCTCCAATCCAGTAGCGGGCGTTGGGTGTCAGGTCGTGCGCCGGATAGCGTTCAACGAAGCGGGTGAAGGCTTCCCGTGCCTTCTGCATGTCTCCGGCCTTATAGGACGTCAGCCCCGCCTGGTAGATTCCCTCCGGGGTCTCGACCGTTTCTTTTGTTGCGGTCTCGGCTCCCAGCTTCTTTTCCAGGGTGGAAAGCCTTTCCTCCAGGGCGTTCAGCCGCCTCTCCGTTTCTTCCTTCGAGAACGCCTTCTCGTCGGTGCGCTTCTGCACCAGGATCTTCAGATCGTCGACCCTGCCGGACATCTCCTGCAGATCGACCCGGATAGTCTCCTGGGCGGCCTGTGTTTCGGCCATTCCCTTGCGCGCGGCGTCGATTTCCTTGCGGAAGCCGTCCAGAGAGCGCTGGACTTCATCGGCGGCCGTTTTCCTGACGGTTGCCATGTCCTTTTCCAGTTGTGTTACGCGCCTTCGCGTGTCGTACGAGTCCCGTTCGACGGATCGCAGGTCTCCCCGGCTGGCGCATCCTGCGGCGCAGCACAGCACAAGGGATAGGAACACAAGATAGAAGGTCCGCATATCGTATTTTCTCCTCGTCACAGAATCCGGACAGAAAAAAAGGAGCCCGGGCGGGCTCCTTTTCCGGAGGGTCCCGCACTATTTAACGATGATGAATTCCACCCGCCTGTTCTTGGCCCAAGCTTCCTCGTTGTGGCCCGGGTCGGCGGGCTTTTCCTTGCCGTAGCTGATGACGCTGAGGCGATCCCCTGGGATCCCCAGGCTCTTCAGGTAGTTCTGGGCGGCCCTGGCGCGCTTTTCGCCCAGCGCAAGATTGTATTCGTCCGAGCCCCGCTCGTCGCAGTGCCCCTCGAGGCGGACAGTCTCGCCCGGGTTGTTCTTCATCCACTGGTAATTCCTGTCCAGCGAGTCGCGGGCATCCTGCCTCAGAACATAGGAGTCAAAATCGAAGTAGATGGTGTCAAAGGGGGAGACGACCGCTGCGGAGGCATCCTTGACCGCGTCCTCTTTCACAACGGCATCCTTGGCGACCGGCACGGGCTCCGGAGCGGCAGGTGCGGTCACGACCGGTTCCTTCTGTGCCAGTGTTTCATCTTCCTTCACCATTTCCTTCTTGGCGCACCCGCCGGCCACGAAAGCGGCACAGAAGATCATCAGCATCAATCCCATCAGTCTTTTTTTCATTTCTTTCCTCCTTGTGCATGTGTGTCCATGAATCATCCCGTCCCGGAGTGTGTGCCGCCGGGGCTGCATCTGAATCAGGTTGATTATACAGAAGTTGGAAGTGAAGGCAAGCCCTGTGATATCACCATCGGGGAGACCAGGTGGGGTGGGACTCCGCCCCCCCTCCCCGCGAAACCCGGGTCTGGCCGGTGCCGTCTGCCCGCATGACATAGATGTCCTGGCTGCCGCCCCGATTGGAGCTGAAGGTGATGAACCGCCCATCCGGCGACCAACGGGGGTGTTCGTTGCTTCCTTCGCTGGTAAGCTGCCGGTCGTCGTTGCCGTCCGGCGTGATGGAATGGATATGGAAGCCTCCCGGATGCTGGCGGCAGTAGAGGATGCGATCCCCCTTGGGGGACCAGCTGGGGCTCACGTTATAGCCGCCGTTTGTCGTGAGGCGGTACTGGTTCGAACCGTCCGCGTTCATGACGAAGATCTGGGGCTTGCCGAGACGGTCCGAAAGAAAGGCAATCCGGGAGCCGTCCGGGGACCATGCGGGTGAGGTGTCGATGGCGCTGTTATGGGTGAGCCGGTCGATCTGCTTTCCGTCCTTGCTGATGGTGTAGATCTCCGCGTTGCCGTCCTTGCTCATGGATAGGGCGATCCTTCCGCCGTCCGGGGACCAGGCGCCGGTAATGTTGATCCCGGGATGGGAAGCGATGCGCGCCTCGGCTGTGCTGAACAGGTCCCGACGGTAGAGATCCGGATTGCCTTTCTTGTACGAGGTATAGATGATTTCCCTGCCGTTGGGGGAGAATTCGGGACTCAGGTTGATGGAGCCGTTGGCGGTGATTCGCTGCACGTTGTGGCCGTCATAGTCCATCAGGTATATCTCCTTGTTGCCGGTCCTGCGGGAGACAAACACGATCTTTCCGGTGAACGGCCCCCTCTCCCGGGTGAGGAACAGCAGGATATCGTCGGAGAAGGTGTGGGCCATGCGGCGGATATCCTTCCGGCTGCCGGAATAGCGCTTGGCAAGTATCTGGTTGCCATTGGCCACGTCGTACAGGCGGAGTTCGAGGATGGTGTCGTCACCGGTTACCAGATAGGAGGATTTGATGAGGAGTTCCACGCCCGCGGCACGCCACACGGCCATGTCGAATTCTCCGGGACGGATGCCGCCCGTCCCTGTGGCGGGGGATGTTTCCAGAACGGTGAAGCGGCCGGTAAGGGTCATGTCGAACCGCAGCGCATCCACGACGTTCCCCGCCAGATCGGGGAGGTCGGCTCCGGACTGGCTGATGGGCGGGGCCACGGCCAGGGATATCTTCCGATCCGGCGAGGCGGTTACCTCCAGGTATCCTTCCTGGGCAGGGAGCCGCATGGCGCTCGCCAGGAGGAGCGCTGGTATCAGGAACAGAAAGAGTCTTTTCATTTTTTTCCCACCCCTTGGGGCTTAAAGATGAAACCCTGCTGGAATTCCCTTCGGCCGGGAGGAGGCGGAAAGTTTTCCGAGGCCATTTCGACGGCCCGCTTCACCGAGTCTTCGAACACCGCGTCTCCCGAACTCTTTTCCACGCGGTAGCCGGCAACCCTCCCGTCACGGTCGATGGTGAGGCGCAGGACAACGACCGGGTTCCGGTCCCGGAACGAGATGGTCTTCTCAAAGGCGTCCTTGAGCCTCGACTGGATGTAGCTGCCGTAGTCGCTCCCGGCCTCCGTCCCTGTGCCGCCGGGCATCCCCGAACGGCCGGCGCCCTGCCCGACCTTTTTGCGCAGGGCGTCGATCGCCGCGTCCGTGTGGCGGCCCTCCACCGTCCTCTCCAGTTTCGCCAGCCTGTCCTGAAATTCCCTGTCGGTTTCCTGCGGCGCTGTCCGGGATGCTATTCTCTGTGCAGGTTTCGCAGGCGGAAGTTTTTTCGGCGGCGCGGCCGGGGCGGTCATCTTTTCCCGTGCCGGTGCGGGGGGCGGGGGAGCGCCGTCGTCACCCCGAGACGCGGGAGACCCGGCACGCGGGTTCGCCACCGGCAGGTTCACCAGGTCCACATAGTAGACAGGGGCCGTATTCGGCCGGATTTCCGGAAAAGAGTCGAAAAAAATGAGCGCGGCAAAAAATGCCGCGTGCAGGAGGAGGGAACAGATCAGCGACGATCCCAGCCCTGATTCTGTCTGCAGGCGGCCTCTCATTTCCCGTGGGCGGGCTCCGTCATCATGCCGAGGCGCTCGATTCCCGCCCCCTTGATCTCCGCCATGGTCTTGACGACCTCTCCGTACGGGACATCCTTGTCCGCCTTCAGGTACACTTCCTTCTTTTCCCTAGTCTCGAAGATCGCCGTGAGACGCGAGGTGAGATCGGTGTGGGACGTTTCGGTGGAATTGATGAAGACCCGGCCCGCTGCGTCCACGGAAACCACGACCGTGTCCTGGTCGGCGGCAAGGGATTTCGCCTGTGTCTTGGGCAGGTTCACCTGGACTCCCTGCTGCATCATGGGGGCGGTCACCATGAAGATGACGAGGAGCACCAGCATCACGTCCACGAGAGGTGTGACGTTGATCTGGGACATGGCGCTGTCGCGGCCGTTGCGGTTGCCGATTTCCATGGACTCCCCCTATTTCCCGGCGAAGTTTCTCTGCACGATGTTCAGGTACTCGGTGGAGAAACTGTCCATCTCGGCAATGAGTACCTTGATCTTGTGCTGGAAGTGATTGTATCCCATGACCGCCGGGATGGCGGCCACAAGGCCGACCGCCGTCGCAATGAGCGCTTCGGCGATGCCGGGGGCGACTACCGCCAGGGAGGCGGAACCGGTTTCGCCGCTCCCCTTGAAGGCGGTCATGATCCCCCACACGGTGCCGAACAGCCCGATAAAGGGGGCGGTGGCTCCGGTGGTGGCGAGGAAGGTCAGGTATTTTTCCAGGCGGGTGATCTGGGAGGTGGTCGCCCTGCGCAGCGCCCGGGCAATATTGTCTATCCCGCCCAGTTCGGTGCTGATGACGCTCGGGTCCTCCTTTTCTTCACCCTTTTCCATGAGCTTTTTCAGCTCGGTGAACCCTTCGTTGAACAGTACCGCCAGGGGGGATGCCTCAAACCGATCCAGTTGCGCGTTGATGGCGTCGAAGCGCTTGACTTTCCAGAAGAATTCCAGAAACCGCTCCGACTGGCTGTTGGCGCGGTACACCTGGTAGAATTTAAAGAAAATGATGCCGAGGGAGACCACGGAAAAGAAGCAGAGGATCACCAGGACTCCTTGTACGACCAGACCGGTCACGTTGAATATTCCCACGAAACGCACCTCCGAAGGTATCTGGGTAAAAACCCCGTTAAAATATGCCGGTATGGGAACCAAGTCAACACGATTTTTGCGGCCGGAGGTGCTGTCTGGAGGAGGATCCCAAAGCCCCCTTCATCTTTGATTTGGACTTTCCTCCGTCGGCTGGGGTACACTGGTGCTGCCATGGAACTCTCCCTCTATCTCCATTACCCCTTCTGCCTGCAGAAGTGCCCCTACTGCGCCTTCAATTCCGTTGCCGACGCGCCGTGCACGCCCGATGAATACGGGAACGCCCTGCTCGCGGAGATGGAATTGCGCCGCCGGGAGCTGGCAGACGATGTCTCAGCCGTGACCCTCTATTTGGGCGGCGGAACGCCGTCCCTCATGGATCCGTCCCTTGCGGGTCGGCTGGTGGATGCTTCGGCGCGTCTCTTCCGCCTCGCCCCGGATGCGGAGATTACCCTGGAGTGCAACCCGGGAACCGTTACACGGGAGCGGCTCGACGCTTTTCGGGCCGCCGGGGTGAACCGCCTTTCCCTCGGCGTGCAGTCCTTCGACGACGGTCTGCTCCACAGCCTGGGAAGGGTCCACGGCGCCCGCGAGGCGCAGGATGCCTTTGCCGCGGCGCGCGGCGCCGGGTTCGACAATGTGGGGATCGACCTCATCCATTCCCTTCCCGGCCAGACTCTCGCCCAGTGGAGAAACGATCTCCTCCGGGCGTGCGCCCTGTCCCCTGAACACCTGTCCGTGTACGGTCTGACCATCGAGGAGGGAACCCCTTTCTTCCACCTGGAGCGGGAGGGAAAACTCCCCCTCCCCGACGAGGACGAATCCGCCGCCATGTATGAAACCGCCGCGGATGTCCTTGCGGCGAGGGGGTACGAGCAGTACGAGATCGCCAATTTCGCCCGCTCGGGATACCGCTCCGCCCACAACTCCGGGTACTGGAACAGGCGGCCCTTCCTGGGGTTCGGCGCCGGAGCCCATTCCTTTCTCCGATCTCCGGGGTACGGCGTTCGCTTCAGCTCTCCGGAAAGTCCCCGGGAGTACCTGGGTTCCGTCGCCCGTGGGGAACTGCCGGTGGCGGAGACCCGCACCCTTTCCCGTCGGGACGCCATGGCGGAGTTCCTGTTCCTGGGCCTGCGGACCTGCGCCGGCATCAGCCTGGATCAGTTCCGGCGGGAGTTTTCCGCCTCCTTTGACGAGGTTTACGGGGACTCGTGCGCCGGCCTGTTTTCCGCCGGCCTGTTGGAGTCCTGCGACGGCTTCCTGAGGCTGACGGCATCGGGGCGTATCCTTTCCAATCAGGTCTTCGTGCAATTTCTGTAGCCGGTAAAATACCTTGACAAAACGAGGGTCGGTTGTTACTTTTGTTGCGGTTAGCACTCTCTCTGAAGGAGTGCTAACTGTTTGTAGGGGGTCCGCCATGAATGATACGCTCTCGGAACGAAGCAGACAGATCCTCGAAGCAATCATCGATGATTACATCCGGACCGCTGAGCCGGTGGGAAGCCGCAGCGTGACCCGGAGACAGGGCCTGTCCCTGTCTGCTGCAACGGTGCGCAACGTCATGTCCGACTTGGAAGAGATGGGCTTTCTCGCCTCTCCCCATACTTCCGCGGGCCGGGTACCCACCGACAAGGCGTTCCGTTTCTACGTGGATTCGCTTCTCCAGGTGCGCGACATCGATCCGGATCAGCAGGATGCAATACGGAGCCGCTACCGGGGCCGCTGCCGCGACGTGGGGGAAATACTCAAGGATACCAGCAGGATACTGTCGTCCATCTCCCAGTATATCGGCATCGTCATCGCACCTCGCTTCGCCGCCGACGTGTTCCGCCAGATCGAGTTCATGCGGCTCTGCGACAGGAAGATCCTGGCGATTCTTGTTTCAGAAAGCGGGATCGTGCAGAACCGCATCATCGAATCGGACGAGAAGCTCGATGCCGAAGACCTGGTCAGAATGTCCAACTACCTGAACACCATGCTGAAGGGCATGACCATTTCCGAGGTCAAGAAGCGGATAGTCAGGGAAATGGAAGACGAAAAGGTGCGGTACGACGTCCTCCTCAGCCGCGCCCTGAGACTGTCCGAGCAGACCCTTGACGACTCTGCGGCCGAGGTCTTCATCGAGGGGCAGGTCAATATCCTGGAACAGCCCGAATTCTCCGACGTGGAAACCATGAAGGAGATATTCCGCGCCTTCGAGGAGAAGAGCCAGCTTCTGGCCCTCCTGGACCGCTGCATGGACGCGGAACGGGTGAATATTTTCATCGGCGCGGAGAACTGCCTGAGCCTCATGAACCGCATGAGCGTGGTTACCGCGCCCTATGCGAGCGGTCCCCATACCCTGGGCATTCTCGGCGTGATCGGGCCTACCCGCATGGGGTACGACCGGGTGATCCCCATCGTTGATTATACGGCGCGGATTCTTACGGAACTGCTGGGAAGGGAATGAAGAACCGAAAGGAGCTACCAAAACAATGAAAAAGAATGACACCGAAAAAAGCGGTGCGGAACATACCGAACAGGAATTGAGCGCTGCCGAGACAGCATCCGCTGAAGAAGCGGCAGCCGCGGACCCGGCCG
>JAAZOO010000246.1 GCA_012797715.1 Geobacteraceae bacterium
AAACCCCTTGTCATACCCTTCCTGCACCCGTCTCGCGGCCTCTTCCTCGGAAATTCCCGGTGGAGGCTCGTCGGGCACCGCACGGGTGTCCGCATCTTCCTGCGGCGTTTCGTCGCATTCCTGTTGATCCTGCCGGATGGGTGCCGGGGGAGCTTCACCGGCAATGATGTCAAGATAGGGCACGAACGTGGATGGAGAAGCGGCGGAAGACGGCTGTCCGCCATGGTCGGCGGACGAGAAACGGTAGGGAACGACACCGGACAGGGCCGCGGCACCGGGCTTGAGGATATTAGATGAGGACATCGTCCCCTCCCCGGCCCGCGATGACCAACTGGCCTTCCTCTTCCAGCCTCCGCACAATCTTGATGATCTCCGACTGCGCCCTCTCCACGTCCGAAAGCCGCACCGGACCCATGACTTCCAGGTCTTCCTTGATCATCTCTCCCGCCCGGCTCGAGATATTCCGGAATATCTTCTCCTTCAGTTCGTCCGTGGCCGCCTTCAGCGCGAGGGTCAGGGTATCGTTGCTCACTTCCCGCATGATCGCCTGGATGCCCCGATCGTCCAGGTGGATGAAGTCCTCGAAGGTGAACAGGTGCTTGCGGATGACTTCGGCAAGGGGAGGCTTGAGGACATCCAGCTTGTCCAGAATCTGCTTTTCCCGGCTCCTGTCGAAATGATTGAACATGTCAACGACTTTTTCCACGCCGCCCACCTTGAATCTCTGCACGCCCCCTGCGGCGGACAGTTCGCGTCGCATCACGTCCTCGATCTCGGCGATGATCTCCGGAGAGACCTGGTCCACATCGGCAATGCGCATCACCACTTCCGCCTGCAGTTCCTGGGGGAGGTATCCGATAATCTCGCTGGTATGCTTCGCCTTCAGCTTCGCAAGGATAACAGCGATGGTCTGGGGATGCTCCTGGGAAAGGAAATTCGCGATGGTCTTGGAATCCATGTTGGAGAGCATGTCCGTCATGTCCCCGTAGTTCGCCACGCTCAGTTCCTTGAGCAGCATCTCCGCCTTTGCGGGACCGAGAGCCTTTTCCAGGATCTTTCGCACAAACTCTTCACCCTGGGAAAAGATGCCGGTTTCCGGGTCGGTTATGTCGATATATTCATTGACAACTTCCTGGATGGTATTCCTGGGGACATGACCGAGGCGCGCCATGCTCTGGCTGATCCTCTTGATATCCAGGTCCTCCATATGCTCGAAGACCTTGCTCGTGGCCTCCGGCCCCAGGTAGAGGAGAAGTATCGCAGCCTTGTCGGTTCCGTTCATGTACAACCCCATCCCTACTCAACATTTTCCGTGCAACATTGTGTCGCCACAGGGTACTGCCGCCCTAGTCCCGCTGCTGCAGCCAGTTCTGGATAATCTGCGCCGCCTGGTAGGGATCCTGCTTCACCTTTTCTATCAAGTCCATCTGGGTCTGGGTGTGCATGGCAAGGGCGAGCTTCTGCTGGCTGACCAGCTGCTCTTCACTCTGCTCCAGGGGAACGAACCCTTCATCCTGCTGCCTCTTCGAACTGCGAAGCACCGCGATGAGGGGCCTCACGACAAGAAGGAGAAGGGCCAGGAATCCGAATGCAATCAAGCCGTTCTTCAGGAGCGACAGGAAGATGGGGGCATTCCACCAGCCGCCGCTTCCGCCTTCTTCCATCTGCGATGCATCCTGGAACGGGATGTTGGCGACGGTGACCTGATCACCGCGCTCGCCGTTGAAACCCACCGCGCTCTTCACGAGGGATTCGATCTTCTGCAGCTCATCAGGGCTTCGCGGAACGTACTTGGGTTTCGCCGCACCCGTGGCTCCCGGCGTCCCTTCGGTCTTCCCATCCACGAGGACGGCCACGGATATCTTGGACAGGGTGCCCACCGGCTCGATGATGCGGGCAGTGGAACGGCTCACCTCGTAATTCATCGTCTCGTCGCTTTTCGACCCTTGAATCGGAGGGGCGGAGGGCGCCGGTGCGGTTGTCCTTCCCGTGTTGGACTGCACACCGGGGATTCCGGCGGCGCTGCTTGCAGACCCGTTCTTTTCCTCGGTGCGTTGTTCGCTGCGGACCGCGGTGGCTTCCGGATCGTACCGTTCCTCGTATTTTTCCACCTGTTTGAAGTCGAAGACCGCATTGACCTTCGCCACGGACTTGCCGGCGCCCACAGCCTTGTCGAGGAGCCCCTGGAGACGCTCTTCAACGGTTTTTTCGTAGGAATGCTGCATCTCCAGCATGGCCGACGACATCTTGCCCGTGGGGTCGCTGCTGCCGGTACGGCTCAGGATCTTTCCCCTGCTGTCAAGAACGGTGACCTTCTCCGGATCCATCCCCTCAATGGAGGATGAGACCAGGTGGACGATGCCCTGCACCTCGCTCTCCCGGAGCGCCCGGGCCGACTTCATCTTCAGGACGACCGATGCCGTGGGCTGTTTCTCTTCTTCCTTAAAGAGGGACTTCTCCGGAATGGCCAGGTGAACGCGGGCCTGTTCCACCCCCGCAAGCTGGGAGATGGTCCGCGAGAGTTCGCCCTGCAGCGCCCGCTGGTAATTGAGCTTCTGCACGAATTCGGTTACCCCGAAGTTTTTCCTGTCGAAGATCTCGAACCCGATCCCTCCGCCCTGGGGAAGCCCGTCGGAGGCCAGGGAGAGCCGGAGATCGTAGACCTTGTCCGCAGGCACCAGGATGGCCTTGCCGTCTCCCTCGATACGGTAGGGAATCTTCTGCTCCTTGAGTTTCTTTACGATTTCTCCCGCATCTTCTCCGGTCAGATTGGCGAACAACGGACGGTAATCGGTCTTGTTCGCCACCAGGATCAAGGACGCGAAGAGCAGTACGGACAGGCCGACCACTCCCCCCACGACCCATCGCTTCGACGTGCTGAGAGCGAGAAACGGTTCGACTATTTTTTTCAGCGCTTCCGGCATTGCGACTCCTGTTCCTAAACATCAAGGCAGGCTGAACGAACGGAATCGTCCGGCACGAAGCCCGGACTTTCGAAGAATTACACCTGCATCCTCATGATTTCGTGGTATGCCTCCACGGCCTTGTTGCGCACCTGGGTGAGAAACTGGAAGGAAATGCTCGATTTTTCCATGGCAATCATGACTTCATGGAGGTTTTTCGACTCTCCTGTGGCCAGCATTTCAACGGCCTTGTCCGCCTTTGCCTGCAGATCGTTCACCTTTCCCACCAGATCGCCGAAGACCTGGGTAAACCCTTCCGATGGGGCAGCGGCCCGGGTTTCAGCCCCGCCCGCAGTGGGGAATGGACGGGAGATGCCGGATACGGCCAGGCTGTTGTCGATTCCCTTGATTATCATCTGATCCTCCACATTCCAATTTGAAATAAGCGGCTACCCGCCTGCTGCCCATACCCTTTTCAGCGGCCCAGCTCCAGGGACTTCAAGGCCATGGATTTGGCCGCCTGGGCGGCGGTGATGTTGGCCTCGTAGGCCCGTGTCGCCACGATCATGTCGGCCATTTCTTCCATTACATTCACATTGGGCAGCGCAACATACCCCTTGGCGTCCGCATCGGGGTGATTGGGATCATACTGGAGCCGGGGAGGAGACGTGTCCTCCACAATCTGCGCCACCTGCACCCCGCCCGGCGCGGCGCCGATACGGCTCAGTGTCGAGCCGAAGGAGGGGGACGGCTGCTGGGCGCTGAACACGGCATCCTTGCGCTTGTAAGGCCCGCCGTCTGCGGTCCGGGTGGTGTTGGCATTGGCCAGGTTGCTTGCAATGAGGTTCATCCTGGTCCGTTCCGCAGTAAGCGCTGACGCGCTGATATCCATGGAGGAGAAGAAATCCATCAGTTACCTCCCTTTACGGCGTATTTGAGCCCCTCGAACTTCTTTGAAAGAACCTGGATAGAGGCATTGAAGAGAATCTGGTTCTCCGCCAGCTTTCCCATTTCCACCTCCATGTCCACCCTGTTTCCATCGCCGCCCGCGCTGCGGGATGCCCTCTCCTCCACGACCCCGTGCACCTCTTCGACGGTTCCCGCCACCCCCTTCAGGGGAATATGACGAGGATGGGTCACGCCCCCTCCCCCTCCGGCCTTCCGGTTCTTGACCGTGTCCTGCAGCTCCTTTTCGAAGGAAAGGTTTTTGGGGGTGTAGTTCGGCGTCTCCATGTTGGCAATGTTTCCCGCAATGTATTCATGACGCCTCGCCCTCAGATCCAAGTTTTTGGCGAGAAGGTTGATCGTTTGTCCGAACAGTGCGTCAAGTGACATGGAATGCTCCCCTTTCTCTTTTGCCAAGGCACGAGCAAAACTCGTACCATCATTTTTATTCAATAATATCGGTTAGTTGAAAGATGTTCCGTTGGCCTCTCCCGTCCGGTCGCGCATGGTATTTTGACGGAAGACGTTATTTTGACGCGCCTCCCGACCCCCACTTTGCGCGCCACTCCAGGTCGGCCAGGGACTGCGCGGCCAATCGCGTCCAGACGGGATCCTTTCCTTCCCTGACAAGCTGCTCCCACAGGGAGCGCGCCTCCGCCGGGCTCCCTTCGCTGCGTCGCAGATCTCCCATCTTGTACAGGAACATCTCCCTCTGCTCCCCACGCGACGCCTCGTACCCGGCGCGGTACATTTCCATGGCGCCGGCCGAATCCCTCCGCGACAGCCGTGCCGAGGCGGCAACCACGCGCGCATCCGAAGCCAGGAACGAGGCCCCCTCCTGCGGTACTGCAGCGAGATAGCGAAGCATTGCCCGTTCCGCTTGCGCAGCCTCCCCCGCGCTCGCGCAAGCCTTTCCGAAATAGTAGTAGCTCTCCGGATGGCGGGCGGCGCCATTCCCGCCCAGGAGGGGAGAAAGGGTCCGGTAAACCGCGGGCAGATCACGGTTGCGGTACTGCAGCCCGGCAAGGCGTTCACGAACAGCCGCGCTTCGCCCGTCGGCGGCAAAGCGCGCCAGGAAAACCTTTCCGGCAGCCTCTGCCCGGGCGCTGTCCCCAATTTCCAGAGACGCATCAAAGATTCGATAGTAGAGAAACGGCACATTGGCCAGCGGCCATTCGGTTTCAACAAGCCGACAGAATAAATCCAGCGTCTCCCGGATCAAACCGGCATGGGCAAGACACCCATCAATCCGGGGGGCGAAACTCTGCTCCCCGGCGCACTTGGCCAGATAGTCCCGATTCTCGAGAGCGAGGCGGACAAGACCTGCGCAATCACCCGCACGGTCCAGCTCGCGGTAGAGGAGCAGGAGCAAATCTTCGCGCATGGTTCTCGTCACATTCATGAAAACGCCGGAGGGGTAGCGCTTCTCATACCCGGCCACCGCGTCCGCCGCATCGGAAACAGTCCCGTACATCGCCTCCAGGAGCACGCTCTTGAAAAACGCTTCCTCCTTCAGGTTCGGGTCGCTCACCGAACTGGCGATTCTCAGGTACTCGTCGGAAAGTTCCCGGTAGGTATCGGCAGTAACCTGAGAAAATCTCCTGTCGGCAAGGCGCAGGGAAGCCAGGTGCGCTGCCGGGGTGGAGGGAAAGGACCCCGATACGGTGCGGTAGATGGCCAGCGCATCCATGCCTTTCCCGCCCCGCGTCATGACATCCGCCATGCGCACCAGCAGGATAGGGCCGTATTTCGTGCCGGCCATGCCGACAGCGAGACGTTCCAACATTCTGCGGCCGGCAGCCGTGTCTCCGTTGCGCACCAGCGTGTCGGCATAGGAAAATATGATGGAAGGACTCTGGACCATGAATTCAGGGTGGAGGCGTTCCCCTTCCCGGAACCACCGAAGGGATGATTCATATTTCCGGAGAAGATACTGCGCCTCCCCGAGACGGTAGGCGGCGAGGGCCCGTACGGCATTTTCTTTCGTTACAAAAGAGGTGAATATCTCCTCCGCCTCTGCCCCCCGTTCGCGATAGAGGGCATCCTCGCCTCGAGCAAAGAGCTTGGCCTCAGCAGGCGTCATGAGTTTGCGGATCACAACACCGGGGGTGGGAAAGAAGGGGAGTTCCGTCGCGTTGGACGGTTCAAACTCATGGACAAGGGAGCCGGCCCCTGCCCAGATGCTCTCCCGCCCGCGGGGCATGGAAGCAGCGCCGCCTCGCTGGAGGGACTCTCCCACATCCAGGGTCACGACATTCGGCACGATGGAATCGAGAACACGGATCCCCGGGGCTTTTCCCTTGAGAGAGAAGCAAAGCCTGAGACTGTCGCCCTGGTCGGAAAGGGATACCACGGAAACCCTTGCGTCCGAGAAGACGCGATATTTTTTCACCAGGGCTCCGCCTGTTTCATGGAAGGTAATGCGGACCTGCCGGCCGGGGAGGTAGGCAACGGAATAGCGGGGGGCGCGCTCGAACAGGAAAAGCATCCGCGTGAAGCGCTCACCGGACCGGATTTCCATGCGCTCCATGCGGTTAGGGGGCTCGCCTGCCAGGGCGGTGCCTCCGAACACCGCCAGAAACAGGAGGGCAAGAAGCAAACGGGGAAGCGTCGGCAGCGGGAAGCTCCCCTTTCTCCTGTTTCCCGTGATAAACGTCCGTCGCACTCTCCCTACCCTCCTGCGCTCGCACCTGCGTTTCCAGGAAATAAGGGCAAATTCCGTGCCATCGACCCAAACAGCAATTCAGCGCATTTACGGGATGTTACCGCTCACGGTGAGGGCACGGAACAGAGGAAGTCAAAGAAGTGAAGGGAGGGGAGGGACGTTATTTTGACACTGCCTCAGGCGGCGTCAAGCAGCTTGGAAAGCTTGGAAAGAAGCTCATTTTCTTCGTAGGGTTTCACCAAAATTTCCCGGGCGCCGCTTTGCACGGCCTTGAGAACAGCCGTCCGCGTCCACTGCTGCGAGGACATGATGATGGGAAGGCGGGGATTGCGGGACAAATCCCGGAGCCTCGTGCAGAGGGAGAAATCCTTTTCGCCGGGTTGCGCTGTTCCGAACAGAACAGCATGGATTCCTTCCCGCTGGAATACCTGGTACAAATCTTCACCGAGACGGGCGGTAATTGCCGTTACTCCCCGGGAGGCCAGGAACCTTCTCACGATCTCCCGGGCCTGATCGTCGTCCTCCAGAACAAGGACCGTTCGGCCTTCTCCCGAGTGAACAGGGGAGGAACCTCCGTCTTCCGGATCGGAGGGAAAGAGTTTCCGCAACGATTCCGCCTGATCATGGGGAACGCTTTCCTCCGCATCACCTTCATCAGCAGCGGCTTCGGGCGGATCAAAGAGATTGGCGAGGCTGAAGGGCACCAGGATGTGGAAAAGGTTCAGCCCCTCCCCGCCGAGCTTCAACTGCGCCTTGTAGACGAGGTACTCCCCGTTCGGCACGGGGAGTTCTTCGGAAATCTCGTCCATCTGCGGGACAAACTTTGTGGGGGGGAGCTGTTTGAGGTGGAACTTGTTGGGGAGGCACGGCTGGAAAACGGAATTGAACGTGCCGATTATCTGGTTCGCAATCTCGGAAAAGGCATCGATATCATCGGCTTCAAGGATAAGAAGCTTCCTCTTCTCCGATATCCGGGCAGGCGGAATACCGAGCAGGATACCGCTCATGAGGATGGCGTCGCGCAGGGAAAACACCATGAAAAAACGGCCGGGGTAGTCTTCGCGCGACTCAACGGGGACAACGAAAGCCGAGTCCTCCAGCTCGTCCAGGTACTGTGCCTTTCCGATCTCCTGCACCTCGGCATCGCTTACCGCAACCTCCTTGTTCAGGAGCATGCTGCTCTCTTCGGCCGACTGCTTGAGGCCGGCCTGGATCATCTTGCGCAGATTCTTATAGTCATGCATATCGAGAACCGTTTCCGTAATGTGTGCCGCTACTCCTTGTGCAGCTTGAGACTGACGAGAAACCTCTGTTCTTCATAGGTGAAAGGGACAACCACGGTATCGCTTTCCGCCATGGAATTGATGGAATACTCTTCCCCGGAAATAATCGTGGGTATGGAAAGGTTGATATCCATCCCCCCCTTGGAAAACCCCATCTTCACATGTCCGCCCAGCATATTGGCAATCTCGCCGAGGGCGTCGTTCACGTCGTCCCCCATCTCCTCCACATCCATGCCCAGCATGTTGGAGGTAATCTTGAGCGCAAAGCTCTGGGGGCAGTGGACGGCGAGAATTCCGGTATAGGAACCGGCCATTCCCACCATGCCGCTGATACTGCAATGGAAGTGAGTGACGGATTCCTGGAGGGGGTAGCTCTCCTCCAGATCCATCATGACCATGGTGGAAAAGACCTCTTTCGTGGCGTCGATGACATGACGCGCCATATCCTCTTCCCTGAGATGGGTAGCTTCTTGAACCGCCGCATTCAGTGTCATAGGAGACCTCCCAGTTTTTCGTTCAGCTGGTCCGGAGTAAACGGTTTTTTGATACTGGCGCTTGCGCCGCTGGAGAGGGCCTCCTTGATGATGTCCTCGCCACCCTCGGTGGTGATCATCACTATCGGAACGGTGTTGCCGTTGGCGCGTACCTGCTTGATGAATTCCAGACCGTCCATATTCGGCATATTGATGTCCGACAGGATGAGATCCACCTTTTTGTCGCCCAGGGCGCTCAACCCTTCAATGCCGTCTCCTGCTTCGTAGATGTCGTCTACGGGAAGACCCGCCTGACGCAGAGACCGGGAAATTATCTTCCTCATGGTCGAGGAATCATCGACAATCAATACATTCGCCATAACCAGCTCTCCTCTCATTCTTCAGATGGATTCTCCGAACCGTCGCCCTCCGCGAGCCCCATACCGGGACGGGGAAACAAGCGCAGGGGCTGCCGCGGAAGACTTCCGACGGGCCCTGTGCGGCACGGACCGAGATTCCCTACTCTTATCGTTGGAATTCCCAATAACTTTAGCAAAATATTTCCCGAACCGGGACCCTCTGTTCTAGTCTTGTTCGTGAAGGGGAAGGACCACGGTAAAGCTGCTCCCCTTGCCCTCCACGCTCTTCACCTCGATTACTCCGCCGTGGGCGTCGACAATCTCCCTGCTCAGTGCCAGTCCGAGGCCTGACCCCTTGAATCCGGCCACCTTTTCAGAGCGGAAATATTTCTTGAAAATATGCGGAAGGTCCGACTCGCTGATGCCGATCCCGGTGTCCCGGATCTCGACCAGAAGATTATCGTTGCGAATCTGGGCGGTTACCGTAACCTTACCGCCCCGGGGAGTGAACTTTATGGCATTCCCGATCACATTGGCGAAGACCCGGGAAAGCTGTTTTACGTCAAGCTCCGCCACCGGAAGTTTCCGGGGAATCCTGAGTGTGAGGGTAACACCGTTTTCATCGGCCTCCAGTTGTCGGTCACGGAAGCATCCCTCCAGAAACGAGCGCACATCGCATTCCTTTCTCCGAACCTGGACAAGTCCCATTTCGAGCCGGTAGACATCGAGCAGATCCTCTATCATGGCGTAGAGGTATTTTCCGCTTCTTTCCATGTCCCTCAGGGTGTCGGCGAGTCTCGGCTCAACATCCCCCAGCATGCCGAGACGAATTGCCTGTACATACCCCTGCATGACCATCAAGGGTGACTTCAGATCATGGGTCATCTTGGCAACGAACTCTTCCCGGTTCCGCTTTTCCCGCCGCTCCTTGCTCACGTCAAACAACTCGACAAGATTTCCGAGCAGCTCATTTTCAGGCGAGCGGAGCAGTGACGAACGGATCTCGAGCACCCGTCCGCAAATGTTCATTTCTACGGGAAGGTCCCTGCAATCTTCGCTCAACACTTTGTACAGAGGCGTACGCAGGGGAAGCATGTCGATCCTCTTCCCGAGGACGGTCTCCTTGAATACCTGGAGAAATATCTCCGCGGCCCGGTTCATGTATGTCAAAATTCCAGTGACATCCAGAAAAATGACACCGCTTGACAGGGAATCGACAATGCATTCAGTGACGGAAGAACGTGTTATTGTGGAGAAAAATGTTCCGTGGGCAGCACTGTTCACTGTCAGAAGACCGTTTACCATCGCTCGCACGCTCCTGGAATTGAATTTCTGCAGTTCAATTCAGCAAAAAATCTGCCAACGTCAGGTTCCGTCGCGGAATATTCTCGAAAAAAGCCCTCGCACTCCATTCCAGCCCGTAAGCGGCACCCAGATGGATGTCCCGGATCGTTTTTGACTCCCCTTTGCAGATAAACCTAAAACCGGCAGTTGGAGGTATCCGCAGAGAGTGACTCTGTCGTATTTCGTTGCTGCTCTTAGCGAAATGGAGCGGCCACAGCCGATACTGTCCGAACCAAAAAGGGTGAGTGTATCGGCTGTAGTGAAATGAGATTAGAGCAGCACAAAGACGGCA
>JAAZOO010000247.1 GCA_012797715.1 Geobacteraceae bacterium
CACGGCTAGTTCCGCCGTTCCCCGCAGGTGCTCCTCAAGCAGGTGCACCCTCCCATCCTCAGCCACATGCGCAAGGAAATCAGTATCATTCATGGTATGGTTACCTCGGAGAATAGAAGCATGTCGAAACGTATCACGCGTATACGACAAAATATGTCTCAAAAACTATTTCTGGGAATCGATTCATGGTACTTCTACCATAGAGCGGTTTTTTTTGGGAGGAGCAATTTTTAGCTATAGTAAAATTTTCCCGAATGAAGGTCGGTGAAAGGGACGTGAGGTGGAAGAAAGGTGTCCAATGGGGCAAAGTTGAAGGGAAACGGAGCAAAGGCTGTTCCGGTGCCGAATCAATGGGGGGACAGGGGGCTGAACATTCCATGCTGCGCTGATGATGCAATGGATTGGAGAGGCTTCAGTTGAAGTTTATCTTGTAGAAGACGTCGATGCCGCTCTCGGTCCCGGTCCAGGTCTCCACCTCCCACCGCTCGGAAAAGGTGTAGCGGGCCCGCAGGAACTGGGTGGGGGAGAACAGGGAGCGGCCGTAGCTGAGGAAGAGACGGGGTGTCAGGTACTTGCCCACCGTGACCAGCGACCGGGTGATGTCGGTCTTGTCCTGCTCCACGCCGAAGGTGTCGATGCCGAAACGGTCCGCGATCTGCTCCCGGAGCACCGCAGTCTGTCCTGCGGAAAGGAGGAGCCCCGCCGCGCTCATGACCGCATTCGCCTGTCCCTGGTCCCCGCTGAGGGCGCGGCCGAGGACGATGTAGCCCATGATGTCGCTGTCGGTCATGCCCGGCTCCGAGTACAGCCGGATCACCGGGTTCTGGAGCGTTCCGCCGAGGATGACGCCCGCCTTCACCTCTCCGACGGTACGCAGCGCCAGGATGTCCAGGTTGGGCCGATCGACCGGCCCCCCCAGGTAGACCAGGCGGCCCTTGGTGATTTCCAGGTTGACCCCGTAGGCCTTGTAGCTCCCCTTTGCCACCCGCACCTCTCCCGTGCCCCTGATATCGCCGGGGCCGCGCATGGTCAGGTCCACTGCCCCTCCCAGCCGGGCATCAATCCCGGCGGCCCGGACAAAGACCGAGTCGCCGAATTTCACCTTGATGCGCGCGTCCAGGGCCAGGGGGAATGGACGAGGCTCCTTTGGGGGCGCGTCCACGACCACCACGTCGCGGCTGGGGCGGACCGGCGCCGGAGTGCGGCTCTCCGTGACCAGCAGTTCGGGGATGCCCATCTCCCCCCGCACGGTGAGAGCGGATGTTGTGCCTGTGAAATCGAGGGCAGGGCTCCCCTGGACCTGCAGTTCCGGAAGGGAGAGAAACTGGAATTTCTCTCCCGAAATGCTTCCCCGATAGCTGTCCACCTTCCACTCTTTCAGCCGGACCAGCGCGCTTCCCGACAGGGAGCCGGGCCCGGAGCGGGCGGAAAAGGATTGGATGCGGATGCTGTTGTCCTCCAGGATGGCGGATACCCGGATGTCCTTGAAGCGCACCCCGGCACGGGGGAGGGACACAGCCGCATTGCTGAGGAGCAGTCTTCCCCCGTAGCGCGGGGCGCGCCAGGTGTCGCCGACGTGCGCTTCCAGCTCCAGCTCGCCGCGGGTTTCCTGGAGCAGGCCCGGGAAGAGCGAGGCAAGGATGCCCTTCTCCCGCACGCTGCCCTCGACTGTCAGGGATAGCGGGCCGTCGGGGATGATTGCTGCGGGGAGCCGCGCCGGGATGGGGAGGCTGAACCGGCCGCTCACCCGCCCCGTCTCGGCAAGGTCCAGATCAAGGGAGCCGCCCAGTGTCCGGTCCCGCCATTCCCAGGTCAGGGAGGCCGCCTTCATGTCGGCGCGCAGGGTTCCCCGATTCCCCACGTGGGAGACGGCTCCCTTTCCGGCGGTGGCGGAGCCGCGCATGACCAGTGCCCGTGAGGGGAGCCATTCTCCCGACACCTGGGCCGACACCCCGCCTTCCAGGGAGAGTCCGGCAGGAAGGAAGGGGCGGAGCGCCCGGAAGTCTCCCTCTTCGAGCCCGGCCTGGAAGGTTCCCCGTTGCGGCAGGGAGAGGCCGGAGGGCGTTGGGGCGCGGAAATGTGCCTGCAGCCTGCCGTCGCGGGCGGTGACCAGGTTCGCCGATGCCCGCAGTTCTCCTTCAGCGGTTTCCACGCGCACGGAACCGGAACGGACCTCCACCCGGTGTTCCCCCGATGCCGCCGAGCCCGAGAAGTCGATGTTGGCGGCAATCTTCAACCCCCTCCCGGACGGAAAGGCGATGGAGAGGTCGCCGTCGCTCGATCCCGTGACGCTCCCTTCTCCCTTCAGCCGCGAGAAGCGCGCCAGGTTCAGGCGTTGCCAGCGGGCGGTCAGGCGGCCGTCCGCCGGGCGGAAATTCATTTCTCCGCCCGCCTCGATACGTTCGCCCAAAACGCCGGTCAGGACAAGGGAGGGAAGGCTCGCTCCCCTTTCCGAGACCTTCAGGAGTGCCGGTTTCTCCAGGCTCCAGGGGCCGACTCCGTCGCTGCCGGAGAGGCGGGTGATTGTCCCCTGCCAGGCGGAGTCGCGGTAACCGCCTTCCAGGGCCGCCTTCAGCGCCGCGGGGGGGGAGGAGACCTCCAGAAGAATGACGTGACGGTCCACGGCACCGCTGATGTCCAGGTGCGCCTCTTTGCACGAAACGCCTCCGTACTCCAGGGTGCGGCCGTGGACGCGGGCCTGGAGCGGCCGGCCTCCGGTGTCTCCCATGCGGGCGGTGAAGGATGCGGTCCCTGCGCGCAGGGAATCCAGTTTCAGGGAAGCGGCCCGTCCCGACAGGCTTCCGCCCGTGCGGCCGTTTCGCCGCCGGATCTTTCCCTCCGCCAGCAGGGAACCGGCTGCGCCGGGGACCAGTCCCCCCAGGTCGTCGGCCCGGACCGAGAAGACGATGTCCCGCGCAAGGTCTCCCGAGGCGCGGATGTCGAAACCCTTTCCCTGCAGGAGCAGGGGGTCGAGAAGGAGAGAGGTGCCGGAAAGTCGCGCCGCCACCCGGCCGGAGAGTCTCCTCCCGCGCAGGCTGCTGTCCAGGAGCCTCCCCTCAAGCCTTCCGGAGAGGGGCGCTGTGCCTGCGGTCCGGAGCTCGGCGTTCAGGTCCAGGTTGACGACCCCTGTCCATTCCGGGGTGATCCGCGCTGGGTTCAGCCTCCTCCCCCGCAGTGCGGCGGAGAGGGAGATGCCCTCTCTCCAGTCGGCCGTGAGCCGGCCGGTGATCGCTCCGTCGAGCCATGCGCCCCGCTCAAGGATCACCCGGATGTCCCGGGGGGTTCCCGATAGGCTTCCGGGCAGGGATGCGGCATGCCGTCCCGTGCCGGTTGTGGAGAGGCGGAAAACGCCCCGGTAGCGGTCGGACGAGCCGGAAATCTCCAGCGAGCCGTCCACCGGAGGAAGGGGAGGGATCTCTCGGGAAAGGTCCAGTTTCTCGGCCGTGAGGGAAAGGAGGATTTCCGGCACCGGTGCCGCAAGGGAAAGACTCCCTTTCCCGGTCACTCTGCCCCCCCTGCCCGATTCGGAGATGGCCATGTTTCGCACTGAAATTTTCCTTCGTGAGAGGCCGACCCCTGCCGAGAGCTCCAGGCGCCTTTCCGTGCCGAGGGCAACGGCCCGGATGGCTCCGGAGGCGTGTTCCTCACCCCTGGCCGGGTCAAGGCCGCAGTACAGGAGGACGCGGCCGAATCCCGCCGCCTGCCGTGACGGGACCACGGTGGCGAAGAGGCTCAGGTGCGGCTCGCGGAAGCTGATGCCCGCTGCTCCGTCGGCCCGTCCCAGGGGGGAGGCGAGGGAGAGGCCGGTGAGGGCGACCCTCCCGCGGCGCACGTCGACGCGGGAGGAGAAGCGGTC
>JAAZOO010000248.1 GCA_012797715.1 Geobacteraceae bacterium
CGAACGGGAAGCGACATAGTCGATATTCCCGGCCAAAAATGTCATCCCCGTTTCGCTGGATGCCGAGACATTCCCCCTCAGCTTCACATCGCCCGTTTTCTTGTGGTAGTCGGCGGTATCGGCCTTAAGCGTGTACTTTCCGTTCCTGCCGCCCCCGTTCAGCGCCATCTCCGCCCCGGTGAAGCGGATGATGCCGGTGTCGTTATAGTAGTCCACTGTGCGGGCAACCAGGTCCCACTGAAGGGTTCCGTCTTTTGTGTTGGTGTGGTGTACTTTCTGCAGAGAGAGGTCGATATTCTTGGGAAGATCCGCCAGAATAGTCTCCGGCTCCTTCACCCGGTGGAACTTCAAGACGATAACCACCATGAGATAGGTGGCCGCGGCCAGAATCAGAAAAGCCAGAATACGCCTGATTTTATTGAAGTTCTGCATAATTCAGCGTGAGTATAACATCATGGACATGGGGTGTAAAGCAGATTCTGGCCCATAGAGAGAGTCTTGGCACAGAGATTGAAGCGAACGGATGCGCTCAAGGGGGGCGGGTCGCTTCACCCGACGGTCAGGAAAGGAAATACCGGGCCGCAACCGACTCCCAGGCGCCCTGCTCCTTGAGAAGAAGGTCGCACACCTCACGAACGGCGCCCCATCCCCCCGCGTTGTTCGTCACGAAATGGACCCGGGAGCGCACCTCGGAGACGGCGTCGGCAGGTGCGGCAGAAAAACCGACCCGGCTCAGAAGAGGAAGATCGACCACGTCGTCTCCCATATAGGCAACCTGGTGGTCCCTCAACCCGGTCTTTTCGAGGATTTCCCGGTAGGGGGCGAGTTTGTCCAGGGAATTTTGGTAGACATGGGTAATGCCGAGCTCTGCGGCCCGGTTCTCGACCACCCGGGACCCCCTGCCGGAAATGATTCCCACGGCGATACCCGCGCGCTGCAGCATCTTTATCCCGCAGCCGTCCTTCACGTTGAAGAATTTGCTTTCAATTCCGTTTGAATCGTAAATTATCCGGCCATCGGTCAGCACGCCGTCAACGTCGAGCAAGAGCATTCGTATCGGGAAAATCCGTTCTTTCATTAAGCAAGCCCTGCCTTCAAAAGATCATGAAGATGGATGATGCAGACCGGCTTTTCCGTATCATCCCCGGAAAATACGAACAACGAGGTGATGGAATACTCCTCCATGCGCTGCATGGCCTTTGCCGCCAGTTCGGACGAGGCGATGCGCTTCGGATTGCGCGTCATCAGCTCGCCCGCGGTGGCGTTGAGGATATCGGTCCCCTTCTCCAGGGCCCGGCGCAGATCGCCGTCGGTGATGACTCCGGCCAGAGCGCCCCGTGAATCAACGACGCCGGCAACGCCCAGTCCGCGGGACGTGATGACAAACAGGGCGTCCCGCATCAGGGCCTGCACAGGGACCAGGGGAAGGGCGTCGCCCGTGTGCATCAGATCCTCGACTCGCAGGAGAAGCTTTTTACCGAGCGCTCCGCCGGGGTGGAAAAGGGCGAAGTCTTCTGCCTTGAAACCGCGTTCGACCAGGAGCGCCACGGCCAGGGCATCGCCCATGGCCAGCGTGGCGGTCGTGGACGCGGTCGGCGCCAGACCCAGAGGACATGCCTCTTCCTTGACGGCGACCTCGAGAAATACATCTGCCGTCCTGGCAAGGGTCGAAGCCCTGTTTCCGGACATGGCTATCAGTTTCGCGCCGAGCCGCTTGATGACCGGCAGAATGCGGAGCACCTCTTCGGTCTCGCCGCTGTAGGAGACCGCAATAACCACATCTCCCCGCATGATCATACCCAGATCGCCGTGAATACCCTCCGCAGGGTGGAGGAAAAAGGCCGGCGTTCCGGTTGACGCAAGGGTCGAAGCGATCTTCTGGCAGATGATGCCCGATTTACCCATGCCCGTAACGACCACACGGCCCGTCGAGGAGAGGATCAGCTCGACTCCCCGCGTAAAATCGCTGTTCAGCGACTCGGCCAGGGCCAGCAGGGCCTCGGCCTCGACGCGTATGACTCTTTTTGCTTCAGCAAGGATCAAAATTCTTCCTCTTTTGGGGTTTGTTGTCAAAGTGCCTGCGGGACAGCAAGGACACAAGGAACCCGAAAGGGCATACGCATCTTGTTGTGTCCCTTCTGCCCTTTGAGTCCGGTTGTCCCTTAGAAACCCACGCCGTGCTATTTCACGATTGCGTCTATCGCCTTCAGCTTCTTCAGCAACTGGGGGAGATCATCGAGCCGGATGGAGTTGGGACCGTCACAGAGCGCCTTTTCCGGCTCTTCGTGGACTTCGAGGAATATCCCGTCGATTCCGGTGGCCACCGCGGCACGGGACAGGTATTCCACGAACTCCCGCTGTCCGCCGGACGAACCTCCCAATCCTCCCGGCAACTGGACGCTGTGGGTCGCATCGAAGACAACCGGATACCCGATGCCGCGCATGATGGGGAGGCTCCTCATGTCGGAGACAAGATTGTTGTAGCCGAAGCTGGCGCCGCGCTCGGTGAGGATGATGCGCGAGTTTCCCGCGGAAAGGGCCTTTCCCACCACATTCTCCATGTCCCAGGGCGCAAGGAACTGCCCCTTTTTGATATTCACGACCCGTTCGCTCCGGGCCGCGGCTTCGATGAGATCGGTCTGACGGCAGAGAAAGGCGGGTATCTGGAGGACATCCGCCACTTCGGAGACCGGCGTGACTTCCTCCACGGAATGGACATCGGTAAGAACAGGGAGGCCCAGGGAATCCTTTACCTTGGCGAGAATACGCAGCCCCTCCCGCAGGCCGGGACCGCGGAAGGAGGTAACGGAGGTGCGGTTTGCCTTGTCGTAGGATGCCTTGAAGACGAGAGGCATTCCCAATCCGTTACAGAGCGTCATGAGCCTCTCGGCGCACCGCAGGGTGAGGGTCTCGCTCTCGATGACGCAGGGGCCGGCAATCAATACCAACGGCCGGTTACCCCCTATCTTCACATTTCCGATGAATATTTCTTTAACCACCGTGACTCCCGCCCGTTTTTCCCGTGCCGCTCCTGACATGGGACTCTCAGCCCCTGCCCGCCAGCGCCGCCGCAATGAAAGACTTGAAAAGGGGGTGAGGATTCAGGGGTTTCGACTTGAACTCGGGGTGAAACTGGCACCCCACGAACCAGGGGTGACCGGAGATCTCTATCATCTCCACCAGGTCACCCTCTTCGTAGATGCCGGACAGGATCAGACCCTTGTCCGTGAGGATGTCCCGGTAACGGTTGTTCAATTCGTAGCGGTGCCTGTGCCGTTCACTGATATGGGCCGTCCCGTAAATCTTTCGGGCCAGTGTCCCCTCAACCAGGGAGCAGGGATAGGCCCCCAGACGCATGGTGCCTCCCTTGCGCTCGATCCCCTGCTGGGTCTCCATGAGGTGGATCACCGGATGCTCGCAGTTCGGCTTGAACTCGCTGGAGCAGGAATCGGACAGGCCGCACACGTTTCTCGCGTACTCCACCACCGCCATCTGCATGCCGAGGCATATCCCGAAGAACGGAATCCTGTTTTTCCGGGCGTACTCAATCGCCCGGATTTTCCCTTCGGTTCCCCGCTCGCCGAACCCTCCCGGAACGAGGATGCCGTCCACCTCGTCAAAGTGGGATCCGACCCCCTCCTGCTCGATCTTTTCCGAGTCCAGGTAGCGGATATGCACCCGGCAGTCATTGGCAATCCCTCCGTGGGTCAGCGCCTCGGACAGGGACTTGTACGATTCGGTGAGATTCACGTACTTGCCCACAATGGCAATGCGCGCCTTGCCGCCGGACGGGTGCTTCAGGGTGTTCACCACTTCCTGCCAGTGGGTGAGGTCCGGAGACTTCGCCCACATATTGAGCTTGTCGGTTATCTGTTCGTCGAGCCCCTCCTTGTGGAGGGCAATCGGCACTTCATAGATATGCTCGGAATCCACGCACGGGATGACATCCTTTTCGTGGACGTTGCAGAACAGGGCTATCTTCGCCTTCATTTCGGCCGGAAGGTCCTTTTCACTCCGGCAGACAAGGATGTCCGGCTGGATGCCGATTTCCCGCAGCTCCTTGACCGAATGCTGGGTCGGTTTGGTTTTCATCTCGCCGGCGGTCCTGATGTGGGGGATCAGGGTGACATGCATGTACAGGACATTACCCGGTCCCCGGTCGAACTTGAACTGGCGTATCGCCTCCAGGAAAGGGAGTGATTCGATGTCCCCGACCGTTCCGCCGATCTCCACGATGGCGACGTCCATCCCCTTGGCGTTCTCCAGAATCTTGGACTTGATCTCGTCCGTGATGTGAGGGATAACCTGCACGGTTCCGCCGAGATAGTCACCGCGGCGCTCTTTCTCGATAACGGAGAAATAGTCCTGTCCGGTGGTGAAGTTGCTCCTTTTGGAAAGCTTGGCATTGGTATACCGCTCGTAGTGCCCGAGATCCAGGTCGGTCTCGGCGCCGTCGTCGGTGACGAAAACCTCTCCGTGCTGAAAGGGGGACATTGTCCCGGGATCCACGTTGATATAGGGGTCCAGCTTCTGCATCGTGACGCGCAGACCCCGGGCCTCCAGCAGAGCTCCCAGGGAAGCCGCGGCAAGTCCCTTGCCGATTGAGGAAACAACGCCGCCGGTTACGAAAATAAATTTGGTCTTCATGCAAACATCCCTCAATGAAGAAAGTCCCAGCTTACTGGGACTTTCTCAGTTTTTCGAGAACCTTTTCCAGGTCCGGGGGAGAATCCACCCCGATTGACTCGTATTCCGTTTCGACCACCCGTATCCGGTAGCCGCTCTCCAGTGCTCGGAGCTGCTCCAGCTTCTCGGAACGTTCAAGGTGAGTCGGCGGCATCTTTGCAAACTGTATCAAGAAGTCTCTCCGGAACACGTAGAGCCCCACGTGCTTGAAGCAGAGAAGCCTTCCCGAATCAAACGCCTCATCCTTCAGACAATCCCATTTATCGCGAAAAAAGGGAAGCGGAGAGCGTGAAAAATAGAGGGCGAATCCGTTGACGTCGGTGACAACCTTGACCACATTGGGGCTCAGGAAATCGTGCAGGTTTCTGATCCGGGATTTTACCGTGCCCATCCGGATGGAATCATCATCCAGCAGGGGTCGTATCGCGGCATCAATCATGGCAGGCTCGACGAGGGGCTCGTCCCCCTGGACATTGACGATGATCTCCGAGTCTATCCGCTCCGCAACCTCGGCAAGACGGTCGGTCCCGGTCTCGTGGGAGGGCGAGGTCATTTCAACGCGTCCGCCGAACGCCTTGACCGCGGCCTCGATCCTCGGATCGTCGGTTGCCACGATAACGCCGGAAACGAGGGTCGCCCGCGATGTGCGCTCATAGACATGCTGCACCATGGGCTTCCCCATGATGTCGGCAAGGGCCTTCCCTTCGAAGCGGGTGGATGCATACCTGGCGGGAATTACAGCGGTTACGCGCATAGTGAAAAGGAAGCTTTCGGATAGAGTGCGTCCCTTCCTGCGGTGGGACGCACTACGTTACATCAAATGCCCGGAACGTGTCAAGGCAGGATTTCCCCTGTCGGCGAAACCCTGCCCCCGTGTCACAACAAAAATATTTTACTTGAAATCCGAGTACTTGGAGATGACAAGGTCGCGATCGCCCGCTTCCTTCAGATGGCACTCATAGCAGTTCTTCACCGGATCGAGCCCGCTCGGCTTTCCTTCCGGCGTGAAACCGGCAAACTGCCAGCCTCCGGTGTCCTTGAAGCGCTTATCTTTCTTCATGAGGACAATCATGGACTTTTTGCCAGGGACCGGCTTCCCCCCCTCATCACGAATCGTGAACTGCTCCACAACGAACCGGCTCCCTTCCGGATACGGTCCGCCCTTTTTGAAGGCCTTCATGGCCGTTGCATCCACGTAGGTATAGTGAATGCCGTAAAACAGGGACTTCTTGTCGGTTACCACCTGTTGTTTGCTCCTCTGCCACTTCGCATACCCCTTGGGGAGGGAAACGGTCGCCGCTGCCGCGGCGAGAGAAACGGTCGCGAACAGGAGCGCAGTTACAACCGGAATCGTCTTTCTATTCATGACTGCATTCCTTTCTGGGGTTTGGTAAACAGGGTAAGAGTACCCTATTTCACCGGAGGAGGCCACGAAAAAAATCACCTCCGGTGTGGCTACGGGAAACGGAGCCGCGCTGGAAACCGGGGCGGCTCCGTTTCCCGCACCCATCGCCATTACTCCACAATCCGGTATCCTCCAGGTCCTTGATTGGCTCGTTTCTTCCCTCCTGGATTCCAGGGAGATAATCCATGGCATTCTCCCTTTCTCCCATGGCACGGCCTCACCCGGCAGGGTGAGACGCATATTTCAAGAGTTAGAAGCCGTTCGTACGGATGGGACGGTGCAGAACTTCTTGCCGTTTCAGGCATACCCGCTTTCTCTCTTTTTTGAACCTCTTTTTCAGGGGAGCATGGCTTGCCGCCCTCCCTTCCCCCATGACCTCCCTCCTGACGGCCTTTCCGCAACATCGCACATATTGTGAACAAAATAGATACCAACACAATATATTGTGCCGATTTCCTATTCTTTCATTGACAACCGTGCGCACGGGTGATAGAAAGAGTCACATCCAATCACATCGGATGGAGGCGAGGAAGAGGGGTGCCGCTCGTTGTCGGAGCCATTCCCCCGCTGCCCCGCAGCCGTGATGGGAACGAAAGCCCATCCGCCGCACGGCGGATACAGCCACTGGGAAAAATCCCGGGAAGGCGGGCGAGTAGGCAAAGCAGTTCGCCCTCAGCCGGAATACCGCTCCATTCGCACGCTTCGCGGGAGGCAGCCATGCCCAGACTCTACCGTATCTATCCCTTTTGTCCCCATTCCTTTCTAACCGGACATTTCGCCGGCAGACGCCTGACGTGTCACACACCTCCGCGCACGCTGCGTCCCTAAGCCTGGAGTTTCTTAC
>JAAZOO010000020.1 GCA_012797715.1 Geobacteraceae bacterium
CATATGAGGAAAAGGGAGTGGAGAAGACGCTTCTCTATGAAGAGGTGTCGGGCAGAATAGTCGAGATGATACAAAGGGGAACCTATCGGCCCGGCGAACGGATACCCTCGTTGCGGGCCTTGAGCCGGCAGATGCGCGTGAGCGTCAACACGGTGATTGGTGCCTACGCGCACCTGGAGAACGTGGGGATGATTGAAGCGCGCCCCCAGTCGGGCTATTACGTGTCCCCATTCATTCCCGAGCCCGAGATGCGGCCGGCAACGGGAAGTGCGCCGCAGGAAATCTCCCCGAACAGAGTGGCGCTGGGGGATGTCACGCTGCGGGTGATGGCGGATATGTCGAACCCCTCGCTCCTGCCGCTTGGGACGGGGATACCGAACTCCGAACTGTTGCCCATCGACAAGCTGAACAGGATGCTGGCCGCGGAGTCGCGGCGTTTTCGTGTCCAGAGCGTGTCCTACGCTTCTTCCCAGGGCCTGAAAAAGTTGCGGGCGCAGATCGCCAAGCGCTCCCTCAACAGCGGCAAGGCCCTCGCGCCCGACGAAATCGTCATCACCTCGGGGTGCGTTGAAGCCATGTCGCTGTCACTCCAGGCTGTCTGCCGTCCGGGTGACACCGTGGCCGTCGGGTCACCCGTCTACTACACTTTCCTCAAATTCATGGAGTGGATGGGATTGAATATTCTGGAAATTCCGTCCAGCCCCGGCGAAGGGATGAATCTCGACGTGCTCGAACACGCAATCAGGCGTAATCCGGTCAAGGCCTGCATCGCCATTGCCAATTTCAACAATCCCCTTGGCTACCTCATGCCCGACGGAAACAAGAGGGCGCTCATCCAGCTTCTGGCAAAACACGACATCCCGCTGATTGAGGATGATGTGTACGGTGACCTGGTCTTCGGCACGACACGGCCGGTATCCACCAAGGCCTTTGACGAGAAGGGGCTCGTGTTGTACTGCTCCTCCTTTTCCAAGACACTGGCGCCCGGGTATCGTGTTGGTTGGATAGCCCCCGGAAGGTTCCTCGAGAAGATAGTGCAGCCCAAGTCCCTGTTCAACCTCGCCGCTGCCTCGCCGACGCAGCTCGCCGTGGCGGAATTCCTCACCAACGGCGGCTATGATCATCACCTGCGGGCTCTCCGCCGCGCCTATGCCCGGCAGACGGCGCGCATGCGGGAGGCGGTGGGACGATGCTTTCCCCGGGGGACCCGTGTCAGCCGCCCGGAAGGAGGATATATCCTGTGGGTTGAAATGCCGGAAGGATTCGATGCATTCAGGCTGTACGAGACGGCCCTGAAGGAAGGTATAAGCGTGGCGCCCGGCACGATTTTCACCCTCGGGGACAAATACCGGAACTGCTTTCGCCTCAATGCCGCCTTCTGGTCGGAGAGCATGGAGCAGGCCGTGGAAACCCTTGGCTCGATTGCGGAAACAGCCATCGCCTGAAAAGCGGGGCTTGGTATCTGGCCGTATCATGAGGACGAACGGCATAGTGCCCCGGGTATCGCATTCACCTGCCCAGGCGAATATCGGGTGATGGCCGAAAGATCACCCCCGATGCCTATCTGTCCCCGGGAAAGACATCTGAAAGCTTCCAGCAGGGGCGCGAAAGGCATCACCATCCTTCAGATCGCCGGTTTCACACTCATTTTTCATTCCTGCTTCCCCACAGAAAATGTTCCTCCCATGAAAGTTTTCCTGCTTGTGCTTTATCCTAAAACCGGCAGTTGGAGGTATCCGCAGAGAGCGACTCTGTCGTATTTCGTTGCTGCTCTTAGCGAAATGGAGCGGCCACATCCGATACTATCCGAACCAAAAAGGG
>JAAZOO010000249.1 GCA_012797715.1 Geobacteraceae bacterium
AATTCCTTTTCCCGCCGGAAGAGTCCACGTTCCTGTTCAAGGCGGGCGTCAAGGGCTTTCTCAGGGGCGAGGGGACCGGCACCTTCAGACTGCCGGATCTCTCCTACGATCCGGGGCATGCCGAAGGCCGATTCCTCTACCGGATGGTGCCGTATGTCTACTGGCACCCGGCCGACTTCCTGGACATCCATCTGGAAGGCCAGGGATACGGCTACACGGGCGGCAGCCAGTACCTGGGAAAGGTTTCATTGTACCAAGGGTACGTGGAAGGGAGGTTGCCGGGAAGGGATGCGCTTGCCCTGAAGGTCGGACGCCAGGAATTCGTCTACGGCAGCACCTTTATTCTGGGTGCCAACTCGTTTTTCCAGGGGCTCAGCTTTGATGCGGCACGGCTTCGGGTGAAACCTCTGGACGCCCTGACCGTGGACCTCCTCGGGGGGTGGTACGCAACACCCTGGTCCGACGGCGTCAAGGGCACTCTCGTCGGAGGGTATGCGAGTTATTCCCGAAAAGAGGGCACCGTTCTGGAAGTCTACGGCTTTCACGACACCGGTTCTTCCGAGCACCACTCCGGTGAATACCTGAACATCTGGGGACTCCGCGGGACCGCCACGTTCGGCCCGGTATCTCTTGAAATCGAACCGGTCTACGAAAGCGGCAGGACTTTGAACGGCGATACCGGCCTGAACGACCGCATAAGCGCATGGGGGGGCCACGCGGACATTACCGTTGAAGCGGAATTGCTGGGCAGAAAGAATACCTTCTTTGCAAGCTATGCCTATGGTTCGGGCAATACGGCGGCGGCAAACGGTATTTCTTCGAAGAGGGAGTTCCGCAACCCCGGCACCGATACCTCCCTGACCGGAGACATGAGCCTTATTGGCGATATGTCCGGAGTGGATGCCGGAGAGTATCACGCCAGCGGTCTGCAGATTTTCAACCTGGGATGGGGGATCGAGCTGACGAAGAAACTGGGCTTTTCGGCCGCGGGCCGCTACTTCTATGCCAATGGGGTCCCTGAGGGTTTCAGCCGTCGTATCGGCCTGGAGACCGACTTTACCCTTACCTATGCCGTAAACGACATGTTCTCGGTTCTCGTGGGGTATGACCGATTCTTCACCGGCAGGTTCTTCCGCGATGCCACCGGCAGCGGCAAAGACATCGACTACGGCTACGTCATGCTCCAGTTCGACATCTCCAAGGAAAAGCCCAGGACGGCGGCGAAACGGTAGCCCGCTATCAGGTACGCCGCCAAAAGAGGAAATCACAATGGGGCGGCATGCCGGATATCGTAGCCGCTCCCCCACCCCTCCAGCACCAGGCGCCGCAGCCCGGCAATCTGTTCGTCGCGCAGAAGGTCCGGGTCCAGCGTGGTACGGAAGCGGTGGCCGACGCCGCTCGTCCGCACAAGATCGGCGCTCCGCTCCGCAGCCTCCCCGCTGCCGGCCGCGCCGGTGATCCGCTCGTAGTCGGCAAACGGCGCCTTGATGTCCATGCCCACCCAGTCCAGGTGGGGAAGTATTTCCGCCAGCGCATCCGGATAGGCCCCTCCGGTGTGGAGCCCGGTAAGGAATCCCCTCTCCCGAACCGCGAGGATTGCCTCCTTGAGCCCCGGCTGCAGGGTCGGCTCGCCGCCGCTGAACACCACGGCGTCCAGCAGGCCCCGCCGCCGGTCGAGAAAGGTCAGGATCTCATCCCAGGGAATCTTTCCCGGCGCCGCCGCATCCAGCAGCTCCCGGTTGTGGCAGTAACCGCAGCGCCAGGGGCACCCCTGGCAGAAGATGACGGCGGCCAGGCGGTCCGGGTAGTCGATGGTGGTGAAGGGGGTGAAGCCGCCGATCTTCAGCACGGCTCCTCCGTTGACGTCGCCTCCCGGAAGAAGCGCCGCTGACGGTGCTCGGCCTTCTTGCCGATGTTGAAGGATTCCACCGGCCGGTGGTAGCCCATGACCCGGGTCCAGACCTCGCAGGGCTGGGGGTCGGGGTCGCACAGCGGGCAGAACGGATGCTCCCCGGCCAGATAGCCGTGCGTCGGGCAGATGGAGAAGGTGGGGGTGATGGTCAGGTATGGGATGCGGTAGTTCTCAAGGACCTTCCGCACCAGACCTCGACAGGCCGCGGCGCTGGAGACCGGCTCGCCCAGGTAGAGGTGAAACACCGTACCGCCGGTGTACTTGCGCTGCAGCTCTTCCTGTAGCTCCAGGGCCTCGAAGGGGTCGGCGGTGAAGCCGACCGGCAGCTGGGACGAGTTGGTGTAGTAGGGGGCGTCCTGGGTTCCGGCCTGGAGAATGTCCGGAAAGCGTTTCCGGTCCTCCCGGGCGAAGCGGTAGGTGGTCCCCTCCGCCGGGGTCGCCTCCAGGTTGTACATGTGCCCGGTCTCTTCCTGGAAGGCGAGGAGCCGCTCCCGGATGTGGTCCAGGAGCCGCGCCGCCATGGCCCGGCCGTCATCCGTGGTGATGTCATGACGGTCGCCGGTGAAGTTGCGGACCATTTCGTTGATGCCGTTGACGCCCACCGTGGAGAAGTGGTTGCGCAGGGTCCCCAGGTAGCGCCGGGTGTAGGGGAAAAG
>JAAZOO010000250.1 GCA_012797715.1 Geobacteraceae bacterium
GGGGGCAGAAAAGACCGAAGAGACCGCGTTCCCTTCGGTGGAAACAGGTCGGGGTGTTCTTCACGCTCAGAATCGGACGGGCGCCCGCGCGAAGGCTTGCCGGTGTTGGGATCGATAGCCATGATTATCTCCTTTGTGTGGAAGGTCTCCGAATACCTTGTCGTATTCCGTACTCCGAAATGGGTGCGAAATCCGTTGAAATTCTGAGTTTTCATGAATCCACGGAGTGTCCCGGGCGTCTGCTCCCAAGATTTCGCGCTTGGAACCTCCGCCCCACCCTCTGGAAACGCCGTCCCGCCGGCGAGGCCGTTATTTTCGCGATTTCATCGAGATCGGCATCTCTCACAGAACCTCCTCTTGCTTCACGATCACCGGTTCATCACCTGAAACATGCATCGCCGTGATCGACCCGACACCCCACCAAATATTTCTACGCCTCCGAACACCTCTTCCCTCTGGCTGGCTACGACAAGGGTCATGCAGGCAATGTATCGCTTCGCTCGGACAATCCTGCCTGAGCCTTATTCTCGGCCTGTACGAGGAATCACTGATGTACAAGAATATCTGCCTGGTCAGCCCTGCCCTTACCAATGAAGAAGCCTTTCAGATTCGGAACAGGCTCATCAACCAGACGTGGCGCACCCGTTGGTTGCGTCCGTCTCCCTATGACGAAAACTACCTGTACGGTCAGGTCATGGGCGCTCGTGGCGTCACCGCTTCTGTAGAGATTCGCGATGTGCGAATGGTCCGATACCTTCCCTGTGACGACGACTATCTGTTGCTGGCGGGAACGGGCCGGCGACCCTGGATTGAAGTGAAGTGGGAAGCGAGCGCACCGTATATCACTGTCGAGGGCTCCGTCCACAAAATGATGGTCGGCAACGACGTCGCTGGGGGGCCCTCGCAATTCCTTCCCGCCGCTTCCTGGTTCGTCGATCAAATCTCGGACCTTCTGGACGTTCCGCTGCCTTCGTGTGAAGAGTGGGCCGTCAAGCGGATCCATTACGCGGAAAGCTGGGACCTAAGCGCGGAAGCGATCACTGATATCCTCGCCTCCGTGCCTCGTAACACAACCGCACGGTGGTCCGCGACCATGGATGGAAGTGACTCAGTCCATAGAGGCGGCAAGATGACAAGCGTGAGGATTTACCGGGTTGGGCCTGAGTTCCTGCGCGACGCACCACGGCTGCGATCGTATATGACGGAGACAGAATTCCAAAACCTTCTGGAGGTGGCGGATCGGAGACTGCGGGTGGAATCGAAGATCAAGGCCGGCAAACTGTGTCAGAACCTTGGCCTCCGTGACCGGTATCCTTATGTCTCGGAGATTTCCGACGGGAATATCCAAGCCATATACAGCGATGACCTGTATCGCCTGTGCGGGGAAGGTCGATTCGGATCCTTCCCAGTGGTCAGGCATCCCGACTCGGTTCGCGACAGGCTAAGTCAGGAATATGGAAAACGACTCGCGCGCAACCTGTTTGAAACTTGGGAACGGCTCGCTGAAGAAGGGAGAAGGGCCGTGCGGAAACATCCGAGCGCGAGAACTATTTCAGAGCACCAGAACAAACTGATTGGCGCCGGGTGCGGGTGGCTTGGCTCGAGCAGTGATCCGGATTCGTGTCGAGTCCCGGACGGATTTTCCTTATGCAGATCGGATTCGCGATGTTGTCGTGATGAAGATCCGCGGATCATTGACATGTTGATCCCGTACAGGGGGAACAGCTGAAGTCGATTCGGAGTAACGGCGTTGAGACCGGGGGTGGGATGATGAATCCCATCCCCCTTCCTTTATATAGATGCCCCGTCCCCAAACCATTCCGCCTTCGAAGGACGGGCCGAATGCCTCGACACACGCACCTTCGACGACGCGTCCGGTTTGTCCGTTCGCGTCCGATTCCGGACAAAAAGCCGTTTTCACGCTCATTTCCATGTGGGGAAAAAGATTTTAAAAAAAGTTACACCTGTTTTGCTTCTGTGATCTCGACAAGGTTTCTGGAGGCCATCCAAATCTCAAGGGCTTCCAGAAGGAGAATCACTATGCAATCAGACGAGAAAAAAACAAAAGTCATGGCGGTAGCAGCACCGGCCGAGACATGCGGCGCCGACATCACCCTGGCGCCGGAGCAGGATGCCGTTGAGCGTTTCGCTACGCTCTTCAAGGGGCGTACCGACGCCTACGGTACCGAGAGGGGCGGCTGTGTTCACCAACCACCGGATTACAAACGCCACCTCTCGGGGACCTGCCTGATGGGTATCTATCCCCTGCTCGATGACGGGACCGTCCGCTTCGGCGCGGTTGACGTGGACAAGAAGGACGCGCAGGATCAGGGTCGCGGCATAGCCGACCAGATACAAGCGGGTCTTGCGTCCCTGGGCTTGATGTCCTACCTCGAGCGCAGTCGCAGCAAAGGATGGCATGTTTGGGTGTTCTTCGATGCACCCGTTCAGGCAGAACCTGTTAAGCGTCTATTAAAAAGGGTGTCCGCACAATGCGGGTTGCCCCAAGCGGAGGTCTTTCCAAAGCAAGTAGTGTCAAAGGGAATTGGCCATTACATCCGGCTCCCCTATCCCGGCGGACCCCGCAGTCACGAACGTAACGACGGACGGAGGGCCGTCTGGGTTGGCGACAACGTTCTGACGCTTGAACAATTCGTACAGGAAGCATACGAATCCCGCAACACCGCCGAGGATCTTGACGCGGCTCTCGGAACAGACGCCGGGCGGAACGACCGTAACCCGCGCCGACCATCCTCTGCCACAACGATCCCGAAGGGAGCGCCGCTTCCGTGCATGACTGTCTTTTTGGAGAAAGGGGCATTCCCCGGACAACGCGACGAAAGTCTGTTCACGGCCGCGAAGCACTGCCGTCGAAACGGTTTGTCAGAGGAGGAAGCTTTCGACCTTCTGTGTGTTGCTAATGGACTCGGTACAGAACCCGTCGATCAAGACGCCGTCCGCGTGAAGATCGAGAGCGCCTACCGCGGGCCGGACGGAGAGGGCTACACTTCGTGCGGTTGCGACAATCCTTTATGGACTGAAGGCCGATGCCCCGGGAAGGAGAAGTGCCCGGTTTTTGCGGCGACGCCGATACGCATTGACGGCTCCCGGGACACCTGGCCCTACGCTGTCGAGAACGGCCGGATTGTTTACCTGGAAGGCGCGAGAGA
>JAAZOO010000251.1 GCA_012797715.1 Geobacteraceae bacterium
ATATCTGTTGGCGGACATTACCGTGTCTCCTTTACTGTATGCCTTTTGCCCTCTGCCTTTTGCCGTTCAACCTTCCATGGACTCCCGGACCCGCTCCACGAGCCTTGCATACTCCTCAACGTACTCGGGCTTGTCTTCCTTGTGAAGGACCCCGGTGATCACCTTCCCCTGCAGCTGTTCCGCCGTCATCTTGCCTGCGGCGGCGACCGGAACGGCTATCTCTTTCAGGTGATTCATCATCTCGATAACGGACTTGAATTTGTTCCGGCGGCCGTACGTGGTGGGACAGCTGTCCAGGATCTCCACCACGGAAAACCCCTTGTGGCGTATGGCATCCACCAGCAGCTTGTCGATCTGCGAGGCATGGAACGCGGTGCCGCGAGCCACAAAGGTGGCGCCGGCCCCGATGGCGAGCCGGGCGATGTCGAACGGCGGATCCGGATTGCCGTACGGCGTGGTCGATGCCCTGGCCCCGAACGGTGTCGTGGGGGAAAACTGACCGCCGGTCATCCCGTAGATATTGTTGTTCATGACGAGGTAGGTCATGTCGATGTTCCGGCGGCAGGCATGGATGAAATGGTTGCCGCCGATGGCGACCCCGTCGCCGTCGCCGCCGACGCAGATCACGTTCATCCCCGGTTTCGCCATCTTGATGCCGGTGGCAAACGCCACGCCCCTGCCGTGGGTCGTATGCAGGGTACAGAAGTCCAGGTAGCCGGGAAGCCGCGACGCGCACCCGATGCCGGAGACGATGGCGGTCATGTCCTTGTCCAGGGCAAGGGCGTCGATGGCCCGTATCAGTCCCTTCATCACGATTCCGTGCCAGCATCCCGGACACCAGATATGGGGAAGCTTGCCCGGTCTCATGTATTTTTCATAGTCAAAGCCCATGGGTTACCGCACCTCCTGTATCCTGGAAAGGATCTGGCCGGGATTGATGGGCTCGCCGTCCACACGGAATATTCCGGACACCGGCGCCCTCCCTTCCACGCATCTCTTGACCTCGTGTATCGTCATGCCCAGGTTCATTTCCGGGGTAATGATCGCCTTCACCCGTCGACCCAAGTCCCGGATTTGGCGCTCCGGGAAAGGCCAGTAGGTGATGATGCGAAACAGGCCGGCCCGGATCCCCCGCTCCCTGGCCTGGTTCACCGCATAACGGGCGGAGCGGGAAATGGAGCCGAAGGCAACCACCGCCACCTCCGCATCATCCAGGAGGTACTCCTCATAGGTAACGATGTCGTCAACGGCATTCTCCACTTTGCGCAGCTGGCGTTCCTCCTCTGCCTGCACCAGATCGGCCCGGGTGGTCGGGAAACCGTCCTCCGCCTTGTTGAGGCCGGTCACATGGAAGCGGTAGCCGGAACCGAACGAAGCAAGGGGGGGCACATCTCCGAACCGGGTATCATACGGCTTGTATTCTCCGGGAGGGACAGACGGAGGGGTACGGTTAATCACCTCAAGCTCCCCCGGCTCCGGGAACACGATCCGTTCCCGCATGTGCCCTAGTATCTCGTCGGGCATGACGGTCACCGGCATGCGGTATTTCTCCGCAAGATTGAAGGCCCGCACGGTCTCCGTGAAAAGCTCCTGCACCGACGCAGGCACCAGGCAGATGGCCGGATGGTCGCCGTGGGTACCCCATTTCGCCTGCATCACGTCCGACTGGCTCGGACCCGTGGGCATGCCCGTGGACGGACCGCCGCGCATGACATTAATGATGACGCACGGCACCTCGGTTATGCAGGCGTAGCCGATGTTCTCCTGTTTCAGTGAAAACCGGGGCCCGACGTGGCCGTAAGGGCCTTGATGCCGGTGAGCGAGGCGCCGATTACGGCTGCCATGGCAGCAATCTCGTCTTCCATCTGAATGAACGAGCCCCCCACTTTGGGGAGCTCGTTGGACAGCACTTCCGCCACCTCGGTGGACGGTGTGATGGGGTACCCGGCAAAGAACCGGCACCCCGCATAGATGGCGCCGTGGGCGCAGGCCTCGTTTCCTTGTAAGAATGCAACCTTCTGTAACACGATACCTCCCTCCGGACATTACTGGGTTACGGTGACCGCAAAGTCCGGACACCGCAGTTC
>JAAZOO010000252.1 GCA_012797715.1 Geobacteraceae bacterium
CATATAACGGGGTTCCGTCCATTTCCTCTTCCTGAAATCGAAGCGGGTGATCCTTGCGTAGTCGAGATAAGCGGAGTCCCGGGAGAGGCTTGACGAAAGGGTCCCGACATCCGCCGTCTGCGCCTTTTTTTGCAGCATGAACTCCCTGCTCGCGGCCATGAGCTCGGGTTCGACAGACGCCCTCCTCTTCTCCAGCTCGGACATCCTCCTCGTGTAGTCCTCGGATGCCGCCTTCCCCGCTCCGGCAAGCTGAAGCCTGGCGATATCCCGTTTCAGCGCCGTCAGTTCCTTAAACTTCTCCCGCACCTTCGGGTCCTCGGACGTGCCCAGGGCGTCGAGGTAACGCCCCTGCGCCTCAATGACGGAGCCTTTCCACTTAAGCCAGGCATTGAAGGCATCGACAACGGCTGCAGCGCTGCTGCGGGGAAAGCTCGCGGTGTGGCTCACGTACCCATGGATGGTCATCTCCTGTGTCTTCATGTAGGAGAGTTTCTGCTTCTCCGTGAGGAGCGTGAAGACGGATTCCCGGAGAGAATCCTGTATGCCGAGGGACCTGGCAAGACAGGAGTGGGCCTCGTGATGCCTGCCCGTCGTCCCATAGTAGAAGGCAAGGTTGTTGAAGGATATGCTCACGGCAGGATGGTTGTCACCGAAGCTCTTCTGAAAGATCGCGAGGGAGCGCCTGTACAGGGACTCCACCTCGGCATTCCGGCCGGTGCGTCGATAGATCATGGCGAGGTTGTTAAGACCGAAGGCCACCGTGGGATGGTCTTCGCCAAGTTCCTTCCGGCATATCGCGAGGGAGCGTTCGATGAGGGGCTCCGCCTCGGCGTAACGGCCGCTCTTGCGGTAGAGCTTTGCTATCAGTGTGAGGGAAAAGGCGATCGCTTCGGGCGGAAGGTCCTGGTCCCTGTCCCAGATCTCCAGTGCTTTCTTCAGCAGGGACTCTGCATCGCCCTGACGTTCGGTATGGTGGTAAACATCGGCGAGAAGCACCTGGTTGAAGGCGATGGCCCCGGGGCGCTGTGTCTGCGTCCTTTGCCGGATGTCGAGAGCGCGCTTGAGGAGGGGCTCCGCCTCGGCATATCGACCGGTGCTGGTGTAGACCATGGCGAGGAGCATGAGGTTCTGGGCGACAGCCGGCCGGTCCGGACCGCGGGGGGCTCTTTCCTGTATGCTGAGAGAACGGCTGAGGAGCGGCTCTGCATCCGTGAAGCGTCCCGCCATCCGGTAGAGGTTGCCGAGGCCCATCAGCGCCATGGCGGTGATGGGGTGGTCCGGGCCGTGTGTCGACTCCCTGACGGAAACAAGCCGGGCCGCGAGAGGGATGGCCTCCTGGACCCTGCCATCCTTCTTGAGCTCCTCTATCTGTCTCGTAAGCCCTGCGATGTTGTCGGCGGACTGACCCGGTGAGGGATCCGGAAGAAGCATCATCACGGCTATGATGACGGAAAGGAAGGCTGCGGTGATCCGAAGGAAACTCATCATGCTGCGACCTCCGTCGATCATGGGAGAGGGGGGCTTGAAACAGCCCCCTTCTGCCCGAGTCCCATTCTACCATCTTTGAAAAGACGACTGCAACCGCACGTTGGACTCTGTTGGAC
>JAAZOO010000253.1 GCA_012797715.1 Geobacteraceae bacterium
AGGACTCGAGCCGCCGTTTCGTTGTATCGCCGGGGACCGGGACAGGGAAGTGGCCCGGACACCTTTCGTCAGGGAAATGCCGTGTCGTTGCTCTTCACGCAAACGGTAAGGGAGGCAACGGCCACCAGGATAGTGTCTCCGCACCCAAGGGAGGGGACCTCCACCCCCTGTGTCGCCAGTCCACCCTCCACGACCTCAATCTCCTTGGATCCGAAGGGGAGCGCGGCACAGACTGCTTCCCCATCCACCTCCCCCGGTCTGGGGCACCCAATCCTGACCTTCACGTGCATGTCGCCGGGGTCCCGGAGTCCGGCTATCTCGAACAGGCCGCACAGGCAACTGCGGGAAATGGCGTCCTTGACCGCCCTCGTTGCCGCCTTGGTGGCGTCGCTGCCGTGGAGATCCGCACCGTAGCCCAGTTCGACAACAAATCGTTTCATTGGCATGATTCTTCCTCCTTCAGAGATTGCCGACCCGCAGGGCGTAGCCGGAAAGCCTGCACCCCTGCCAGGTTCCGCGCCTCCGCAGTTCGTTGACGATGGCGTACCACATCCGGTTGTTCTTCAGGCCCCAGCGGGGTGCAACCAGCAGGTCGAGGGGAGCGGAGCCGTACAGCCTCTGGATCGCCACATGGGCGGGGATGCGCTCCAGGAAATCGCAGACCGTTTCCGTATATTCCTGCAGGGAAACGGGAACGTACCGTCCCTCCCGGTACAGCTCCGCCAGCCGGGTGCCGCGCACCGCGTGGAGCTGATGGATCTTCAGGGAATCAATGGGCAACCGGGAGATGAGATCGGCTGTCTTCAGGAAAGATGCGCGCGTTTCACCGGGGAAACCATAGATAAGGTGGGTGCAGATGTCGATTCCCCGATCGGCCGTCCGCTCAACCGCTTTCAGGTAGTCGGCCAGACCGTGCCCCCGGTTCATCCAGGCGAGGATGGCGTCGTCCATGGACTGAAGGCCCAGCTCGACGCATACATAGCGTGTGCGGGCCAGCTCCGCCAGCAGGGCCAGGACGTCGTCTCCCAGGGAGTCCGGACGGGTCCCGACGGAGATGCCGACCACGTCGGGATGATCCAGGGCGCGGGTGTACAGGTCCCGCAGCTTCCGAACCGGCGCATAGGTGTTGGTGAACTTCTGGAAGTAGATGATGAACTTTTCGCTCCCCAGCCGTTTTCGATGCCAGGCGGTTCCCTCGGCAATCTGCTGCTCCATGGGGATGGCCGCCTGGGTCCCTCCGGGTGAGAAGGAGGCATTGTCGCAGTAGATGCAGCCGCCGGTCCCCTTGGTCCCGTCACGGTTGGGGCAGGTGAATCCGCAGTCCACATTGACCTTGCTGACCCGGCATCCGAAGCGGCGGCGCAGCCAGGACCCGTAGGAGTTGAGGGAAAGGTCCCTGTGGATGTACCCGTTCGTCATCATTGCGTGTCCCGCAACGTCTCAAGAATTTCCCCTCCCCCCCGGCGGAGGAGGATCGGTGTGGGGGGGACGGTTCCGCGGCGCCCCAATGCCCCGGCTTCTCCCCTCCCCTGACCCCTTCCCGTCAGGGGAGGGGAAATCAGTATCCATGTGTTTTCCATCATGCCTCCGATACGGGTGTACCTTTCGCGGACACCCCGGAATCCGTCACCCGATAACCCCTTCCAGGGGGCTGGATGCCGTTGCATAGAGTTTCCGTGGGATGCGGCCCGCCAGGTACGCAAGACGCCCGGCGCGCACCGCCAGGTTCATGGCCTCGGCCATGGCGACCGGATCCTTGGCCCCGGAAATGGCGGTATTCATGAGAACGCCGTCGCACCCCAGCTCCATGGCGACGGCAGCGTCCGAGGCCGTACCCACCCCTGCGTCGACGATGACCGGCACCTTCACGTTCTCCATGATGATCCGGATATTGAAGGGGTTGCGGATCCCCAGCCCGCTGCCAATGGGCGCACCCAGGGGCATGACCGCGGCGCACCCCAGGTCCTCCAGCTTCCTGCACAGAATGGGGTCGTCCGAGGTATAGGGGAGGACCGTGAAGCCCTCTTTCACCAGGATGGCGGCGGCCTTCAGCAACTCTTCGTTGTCCGGGAACAGGGTCCTCTCGTCACCGAGCACTTCCAGCTTCACGAAGTCGGAAAGACCGGCCTCGCGCGCCAGGCGGCAGGTGCGCACCGCGTCGTCCGCCGAATAGCATCCCGCCGTATTGGGGAGGAGGGTATATTTCTTCGGGTCGATATAGTCGAGGAGCGATTCCTTGCTCCTGTCGGAAATATTCACCCTCCGCACGGCAACGGTCACGATCTCCGCTCCCGAGGCCTCGATGGCCCGGGCCATCTGCTGAAAGTCCGCATATTTCCCGGTTCCAACCATCAGCCGCGACCGGAATTCGCGCCCCGCTATTTTCCAGGTATCCGTGTGCTTCGTCATGCATCCTCTCCTTTTACCCTCCTCCCACAAACCAGACGATCTCCAACCGGTCGCCTTCCGCGAGGAAGGTGGTTCGATAGTCGCTCTTCTTCAGAATCGAGCGGTTCAGCTCAACGGCAATGGGCATCGGATCGCACTCGATGGAGTGCAGGTAGTCATGGACGCTCATTGCGGGAATAATCTGTTCTTCGCCATTTACGGTAATCTTCATGGAAATTTTCGAGTCAACTCCTTTTGTATATTTACCCACGCCGTCAGCATGCCTCCTTCACCCCAGCATCCTCCCCGCCCCCGTCACAGGCTTCCGCGCCATCCCCGTAGAGGGAACGGGTGATTCTCATGGCGCAGAAATCGGGGCCGCACATGGAACAGTACGGGGAAGATTTGTCGGCATCTTCGGGCAGGGTGGCGTCATGGAAGCGTTCCGGTTTCTCCGGATCGAGGCTTAAGGCGAACTGGTCGCTCCAGCGGAACTCGAAGCGGGCCTTGGACAGGGCATTGTCCCGGATCTGCGCCCCCGGATGCCCCTTTGCCAGGTCCGCGGCATGGGCCGCGATCTTGAACGTGACAATCCCTTCCTTCACGTCGTGCCTGTCGGGAAGGCCCAGGTGTTCCTTGGGAGTCACGTAGCAGAGCATTGCCGTGCCGAACCAGCCGATCATGGCCCCGCCGATTGCGGAGGTGATGTGATCGTAGCCGGGCGCAATATCCGTAACCAGCGGACCCAGGGTATAGAACGGGGCTTCGCCGCACTGCTCCAGCTGGAGGTCCATGTTCTCCCTGATGAGCTGCATGGGCACGTGGCCCGGCCCCTCGATCATGGTCTGCACGTCATGCTCCCACGCCACGCGGGTCAGCTCTCCTAGGGTCCTCAGTTCGGCAAACTGGGCCTCGTCGTTGGCGTCGTGGATGGATCCGGGCCGCATTCCGTCCCCCAGGGAGAAGCTGACATCATAGGCCTTCATAATATCGCAGATTTCCTCGAACCGCGCATAGAGAAAACTTTCCCGGTTGTGGGCCCGGCACCACTTTGCCATGATGGACCCGCCCCGGGAAACGATCCCGGTAAGCCGCTTGGCGGCAAGCGGCACGGCATCCTTTCTCACCCCGGCATGGATGGTAAAATAGTCCACCCCCTGCTCGGCCTGCTCGACCAAGGTGTCGCGGTAGATCTCCCACGTGAGGTCTTCAGCCACCCCTCCCACTTTCTCCAGGGCCTGGTAGATGGGCACGGTGCCGATGGGAACCGGGCTGTTGCGCAGGATCCACTCCCGCGTCTCATGGATGTTGGGACCGGTGGAGAGATCCATGACCGTATCGGCGCCCCAGCGAATCGCCCATACCATTTTCATGACCTCGTCCATGACCGAGGAGGCGATGGCGGAGTTGCCGATATTGGC
>JAAZOO010000254.1 GCA_012797715.1 Geobacteraceae bacterium
CCCCATGTGGTTGCCCCAGGGCGGCCACGCGGGGCCGCCCCTACCGATCATGTTTTCGGGCTTTTCCTCGCGCCTCGAACCTCGTACCGCGCGCCTGACTTTACAGCTCAGGCCACTCGCCTTCCACCACCACATGCGGCAGCCCCATGGTTGACAGCCGCTCCAGGAACGGTTCGGGGTCGAACTGCTCCATGTTCCAGACGCCGGGCCTGTGCCACTTGCCGGTCAGCATCATGATGCCCCCGACCGCCGCGGGCACGCCGGTGGTGTAGCTGATGGCCTGGGAGTTGACCTCCCGGTAGCACTCTTCGTGGTCGCAGATGTTGTAGATATACACCTGCTTCTTCTTTCCGTCTTTAATGCCGCGGGCGATGACGCCGATGCAGGTCTTCCCCTTGGTAAGCGGTCCGAGGGAGCCGGGGTCCGGTAGCACCGCCTTGAGGAACTGGAGCGGCACGATCTTCATCCCCTGGAACTCCACCTCGTCGATGCGGGTCATGCCCACGTTCTGCAGCACCTCCAGGTGCTTCAGGTAGTTGTCGGAGAAGGTCATCCAGAACTGGGCCTTCTTGATGGTCGGGATGTGCTTCACCAGCGATTCCATCTCCTCGTGGTACATGCGGTAGATGTTCATGGGGCCGATCCCGTCGGGGAAGTCGAAGCTCCTCTTGGTGGAGAGCGCCGAGGTCTCGACCCAGTCCCCGTTCTCCCAATGGCGGCAGGGAGCGGTCACCTCGCGGATGTTGATCTCGGGGTTGAAGTTGGTGGCGAAGGGCTGGCCGTGGGAGCCGGCATTGGCATCGATGATGTCCAGTTCGTGGATCTCGTCGAGATATTTCTTCGCCGCCAGGGCGGTGAAGACGTTGGTCACCCCCGGGTCGAAGCCGCTTCCGAGCAAGGCCATGAGCCCCTTGTCCCGGAAGCGGTCCTGGTAGGCCCACTGCCAACTGTACTCGAACTTGGCGGTGTCCAGCGGTTCGTAATTGGCGGTGTCCAGGTAATCGACACCGACCTCCAGGCAGGCGTCCATGATGGTCAGGTCCTGGTAAGGCAGGGCCACGTTGATGACCAGCTGCGGCTTTTCCTGCTTCAGCAGCGCCACCAGCTCGGGAACATTGTCCGCATCCACCCGTGCCGTCTTGACGGGAAACTCGATTTCCGCGGCAATGGCCTTGCATTTGGACTCGGTACGCGAGGCAAGGGTTATCCCGGTGAACACGTCCGAAGCCTGGGCGCACTTGTGGGCCACAACCCGCCCTACTCCGCCTGCTCCTATTATCAGCACTTTGCTCATTGTCGTTTCTCCTGTCTGTTCTGGCCTTCAACCACTCAGTAATCGAACGTGGGGGGCGTCACCACCCACAGTAGCTTCGCTTCGGTCTTTCCCGGGTTCTTCACCGAGTGCCTCTTGTCTGAACTGAAATAGAAGCACTCGCCCTTCTTCACCGTATAGGTACGGTCATCCAGGCGGAGCTGAATCTTTCCGGCAAGGACATAGCCGAACTCCTCCCCTTCGTGGTAACCCTGCTCGTCCATCTCCTCCCCGGGCATGATGGTGACCAGGGCCGGATCCATGTCCCGGTTCTGGGCTCCCGGGACCAGGAGCTCCACCTTGACGCCGTCGTCGTCGGCGGTTGACTGGACCCGGGCATCGGCCCCGAAAACCACGTTCTCCCCCTCCGACTCCTCGGTGAAAAACTCCTGCATGGTGATGCCGAAGACATCGACGATATCCTTCAGGGTGGCGATGGAGGGTGAGGTGGCGTCGTTTTCCAGCTGGGAAATGTACCCCTTGGTCAGGCCTGCCCTGCCGGCAAGCTCCTCCTGGGTCAGGGAATTGATCAACCTGTAGCGTTTGAGCTGCTCACCGATTTTCACGCAGTACCCCGGGTTTAGTATCTGTAAACATTTTGTCAGGAAACGTGTTTAGCTATTGTAAACTTTATGTTTAATAAAACAGAAAAACAGGGTGAGATTTATAATATAGTTCCTGCCTACTGTCAACTATTTTTCCGTTCAGTTGCCCTGGCTGTCGCCACATGGCAACGGAGCATCTCACGGGGACATACCGTGTATGAAAATCAGGGGACGGCGCACCGTGCCGCCGGTCCTGTCCGCACGAGCGAAAAAAACCGGTCCGGCACGCTGTTCTTGCCGGGTGAAATATGCTACCCTGCGCCCTTGGATGTGAGGCAAGGATTACGGTGACTGTCGAATCCGGAACAACAATGTACGACGGGATGGAGGTCAATATGGTGCGGGAAAAGAAAATCGGCTGCATCGGCGGCGGCAACATGGCGGAGGCCATCGTCAGGGGGTTGCTGGCGGGAAAGGTGGAACCGTCACACATCATGATCGCGGAACCCGTCGATCAGCGTAGAGAGTATTTATCGGGGAAGTATGGCATCCGCGTGGTCAGGGAAAACCGCGACGCGGTCGCTTTCGGGGAAATTGTGATCCTGGCGGTAAAACCCCAGGTCTGCAGGGATGCGCTGAGCACACTTTCCGGTGACGTTTCTCTTGAAAAACTCTTCATATCCATCATGGCGGGAGTCAAGACGGAGACCATCGAGTCGGCGCTGGCGCGGGGAGCGCGGGTGGTCCGGGTAATGCCGAACACGCCCGCACTGGTTCTCAAGGCCGCTTCCGCCGTAGCGGCCGGAGCCAATGCAACCGCCGACGATGTGGCCGCGGCTCTGGACATCTTCAGCCTGCTGGGAACGGCGCACCCACTGGACGAAAAACTCCTCGATGCCGTTACCGGCCTCTCCGGAAGCGGGCCGGCCTATGTTTATACCTTTATCGAGGCATTGTCCGACGCAGGGGTAAAAAACGGTCTTCCCCGGGACATTGCCACCCGCCTCGCTGCACAGACCGTACTGGGCGCAGCGGCAATGGTTCTGGAAACCGGCGAGCACCCGGCCATCCTGCGGGAAAAGGTTACATCTCCCGGGGGCACCACCATTGCCGGGCTTCATGTCCTCGAACAGCAGGGGTTTCGCGGTACGGTCATGTCGGCTGTCGATGGAGCGACCGCGCGATCCGTGGAACTGGGGAAAAAGTAGCCGGCGGTCTAGAAAATCAAGCCGAATTCCCGCTCAAGATACTGGAATGCCCTTTTCACCCGTGTTTTCAAGGTAATTTCGTTGACCGGCTTTAAGATGAAATCGAAAAAGCCCTTTTCGAATGCCCGTGCTTCTTCCTCTTTCTGAGAACTGCCTGTCAGGAGGATGAACGGTATATGCCTCGTCTCCGGAAGTGCCCGCAGGGCTTCGAAAAGACTGTAGGCATCCAGTTTCGGGACCGCCCTTTCCGTGACGATCACCTGCGGCATTTCAGAAATTGCCGTTTTGTAGGCCTCCATGCCGTCCGTAGCGATTTTCACAAGGTATCCCTCCTTGGAAAGGAGGTGGCTCAGCATGGTGCCCGAAAGGTTGTCGCTCTCCACCAGCAGGACGGATTTCTCCTGCTGTACGGACGGGTCCTTTCCTAGGTAATGCCGGCATATGGCGGCCGTTATCTCTTTGCGCGTGGCGATGAAGGGAACCACGGTCAATCCGTGGTTCGCCGCGATATTGGAGACGATCCTGGTTTCTGTGGGGTCCGCCATCGCAAGGGCGAGCTTCCCGTTCTCGATTTTCATGGGGAAAAGCATCGTCTGCATGGCCACGTCGGACGGAATCAGTGCAAGCACATCAGCCGCAAACGCATGGCGCGCGAAATTTTCAACAACGCGATAGCCATACTGCATGGCCAGGGCAGCCGCCAGCTCCTCCCCGGTTATCAGCTCCATCTCTTCAAGAATCCCCCCGAGCCTTTTTTTGAGCCTCTTGGAACGAGCCAGGGTTCTTTCCAGGGTTTTCTCGGTAATGAGACCCTGTTCGACAAAGATTTCTCCGAGCAGCTTTCTTTTCGTCATCACCTCTCCGGACGCAACATCATCACCGTTTATAATAGCGCAACGCCGGGCATTGTAGCTCTATTGCCGAAACAAATCCAGTCATAACGCATGAATAGGTTCAAATCCATTGCCGGCCGCTACCCGTTTTCAGCACCACGATTGAGCGATTCATACAGTTCGATCTGCTCCCGCAGCGACAGTTTCCGGCGGGCGCCCGGGCACCTCTTCAGGCAGACTCCGCACCTGCTGTCGCTGCACCATTGACAGCACCGGCAATCAGGACAGGGGTGTTTCTTCTTTTCGTCATTCATCACTTCTCCAATCATTCACCGGCAGGCATTCCGGCGGCGTCTCGCCCTGCAGAGGGTACGACGGGGGAGATTTGAGAGCCTCCCGGATCTTGACCAGAAGCTCACCCGGGGTCAAGGGCTTGGAGAGGAGGGGAACGCCCTCGGACACGAGGCCTTGCCGTGTAATCACGTCATAGGTATGCCCGCTCATGAATACAACCTTGACGCCGGGACGGAGCCTCTTCGCCTCGTCATAGATCTGTTTGCCGGTTTTCTTGGGCATGATCACATCGAGCAGGAGAAGCTGGACCCTCTCAAGGTTGTCTCGGAATTTCTCCAGCGCGTCGTCGCCATCCGCTGCCTCAATGACCTGATAGCCGTACTTGACAAGGATATGCTTCGTCAGCATCCGGACGAAACGGTCGTCTTCCGCAAGGAGTATCGTTTCGCCGTTCCCGGTGGGAAGAAGAAGAGCCTCCCGTTGCCTCCGCTCCACCAGGGATTCCACGAGAGGGAAGAAAATGGTGAAAACCGACCCATTTCCGTTCGCACTCTCCACTTCGATGGTGCCCTGGTGCTGTTTCACGATCCCGTACGCCATGGAGAGCCCGAGCCCGGTCCCTTTCCCCACCGCCTTGGTTGTGAAAAACGGATCGAAGATTCTGTCCCTTAGCGATGCATCGATTCCGACGCCGGTGTCGGCAACCGTCAGTTTCGCGTAACTTCCCGGCGGCAATTCCCTCGAGCCTTCCGCCCTGTCCGCCGCCACCTCCACGAATTCGGTTTCTATGCGGAGCGTCCCCCCCTCGGGCATCGCGTCACGGGCGTTGGTAACAAGGTTGATGAGCATCTGCTCTATCTGCACATCATCCGCCATCACAATCAGGTCATCCCGCGTCGTCGTGATGCTGAACACGATATTTTCTCCCACAAGTCGAACAAGCATGGAGTGTATCCCCTGTATTGTCTCGTTGAGGTTTATCGGTTTCGGATGGATGACCTGATTCCTGCTGAACGCGAGAAGCCTGCGGGTTAGTTCCGAAGCCCTTTCAGCCGCTGCGGCAATCTGATCCACGTAGTCGCGGACCGGACTCTTTTTCTTGAACCGGTCTCTGAGGAGAGCAGCATACCCTTCGATCGTGGAGAGGATGTTATTGAAATCGTGCGCCACCCCCCCCGCAAGAGTTCCTATTGCCTCCATCTTGTGGGCCTGCCTCAACTGCTGTTCCAGGTGATCCTTTTCTCTCTCCCGTGTCTGGAGGGATTCGGCAATGGAGTTGAAGGCAACGGCCAGTTTGCCGATCTCGTCTTCCGTTTCGACCGGGACCTTTTCCAGGGGTGCCCCCATTCCAATCATCCGGACCCTTTGCGTCAGTCTGTCGAGAGGCTTTGTAACTCCCTTTACGACAAAGAACACGATTCCAGCGGCAGCGGAGAGGAAAAATATCGCCATGAGGCCGCCCTTGAGCAGAAGTTTCCACAGTGCAGCGTCAAGCGCTCTCCTGTCCAGAACCACTCTGACAAACCCGATGGCGCGATCTTCCGTCTCCAGAATCGCATCGCTGAAAAAAAGCGCTTCTTCCGACGAAGAGCGGGAACCGGAGGTTACCGTTACCCACGATTCGAGAGAGCCGTCCTCACCACTGACATGGAGGACATCCCGGCTCTTGCGGAGAGTGTTCATGATGTCGCGCACCCTCTTTTCGTCCAAGGCGAAACTTCTTCCCTGCGGCATGACGCCTGGCCGGCGCTGCTCCTGAAGGAGCGCACCGTTCAGATTGAAAATGGAGACCTGGAGGACTTCACTGTTCTGCAGAACCCCTTCAACAGGGTCTCTCAGCAGCTCCGGGTTCTCCGCAAAAACGCCGAGCCGCGCATTGTAGGCAAGAAGCTTTGCCAGCACATCCCCCTGACGGGTCATGGCATCCGCCTGGGTTCTCCACTGGTTATGGACGAAGAAGACGGTGAACGAAACGGACATGACCAGAATGAGGGAAATGATGACCATGAAGATTTTGGCGGCGAAGGTATCACCGGGACGCAGCATCATTTTTTGAAGTATCATGGGCGTGTCACCTGATTATCCGCGCTCTCGAGCGGATATCATCTCCAAGATGAATTCGCAGCTTACGGGCAACCGTCTCGTTAATAACCAGGGTGGGATTGTCTGCTTCAACCGGCGGGACATCCCGCGGATTCACACCGGCAAGTATCTTCGCCGCCAATTCGGCTGCCTGCCTTCCCATGTCGGCGGCACTGATGTCCAGAGACAGAAGAGCGCCCATCTCCAGGTACTTGGAGGAGAAGGTGGACACCGGCAGGTGATTTTCCAAGGCGAAGAGGAGTATCATCTCCGCCGTCTCCGGGGTCACCACCGTTGTGTCGGGGATCATCCAGAAAGCGTCGACACCCCCTTTGAGACTGTTCAGCGCATCAGAAACCGCCTGAGGGTGCGTCACTTCCCTTGCAAGAAGCTCAATGCGCGCTTCCCGCGCCGCGCCCTGCGCCCTCCTGACAAAAGGACCGCTCTTTCTCGGGTCATAGAGGACTCCCACCCTCCGCACGCCGGGAAGGACAGTGCGGACGGCCGCCAACTGCTTCTCCGGAGAAACCGTCATGCTCACGCCGGTGACATTCTTTTCCATCTGAACCGGTGAAGAGGGTGCAAGGACCATGAGGTAGACAATGGGGACATCGGTGCTTGCTTTCAGCGATTGAAAGGCGTCCATACCGATTGCCAGAATGAGATCGGGTCTCTTTCTCCGCAGAAAAGCAATGGCACCATCAGTGTCCAGAACGGAATAGGCGATATTCCCCACCGTTCCGGAAAGCGCGGACCTGAAGCCGGCCAGCGCCTCACCGTAGGGTTTTATCTTCATGTTCCTGACGACGAGAATCTCCTGAGCATGCGCATCCGCGGGGTGCCAGAGAAAGGCGAAAAGAGACAGGAAAGTGAAAAGAATAGTTCTGGCCATGACTCTGTTGGTATGGACAATCAATGGATGCTCTGGTAAAAGGATACGAAATAAAACACGGTTCATTTTTTCAGCTGATTCCTCGCGGCGGTGGGATAAACATCCACGAGAAGCTGAGACGACGAGTCAGGCGATTTTCAAAACGGACACAGAACCGAAAAGATTATTCTGACCTCATTATGCATGGTTATACCTTAAAAACAAGAGTTCTCTTGGTTTTCTCTCTTGTGGCGGCAGTCGCCTCGGTAACGGTTCCCGCGCACGCACGACCCGGTGAGGAAATGGAAGTTCTCCAGCTCTTCTACCAGGAAAACGACCTGGTCGTCACGCCGACACGCACCCCGAAATCCATCTCGCAGGTCGCGGAGAACATCACCATTGTCACCGCAGCCGAGATAGAGGCCATGAACGCCCACTCCGTGGCTGACGTATTGAATACCGTGACCGGCGTTCAGATCGCGAACTACACCGGTCCCGCCGGTTCACCCTCCCTCAGCATCCAGGGGTCCGAGGGGAGGCAGGTGCAGGTCATGGTTGACGGCGTCAGCCACAACAATCTGGGCGACGGCTACCCGGATATCAGCTCCATGCGCGTGCAGCACATCGAACGTATCGAAATCGTGAAGGGGCCCGCGTCGTCCTCCTGGGGTTCTTCTCTCGGCGGCGTGGTAAACATCATAACCAAGTCCCCGGATGACACCAGGAAGTTTGGCGGCGCGGCGTCCTTCTCCATCGGAGAGCGCGCCACAGGCGATTTCAGGGGAGAGGTTTCCGGCGTCAGCGGCGCATTCGGTTACTACCTGTCAGGCGGGGGACTCATAACGGACGGCCTTCAACCGGGAACGGACCTGCGGAGCGGTAACTTCTATTCAAAGTTCGAGTGGCGGCCGAGGCATGGTTCCACCCTCACCCTGACCACGGGATACGATACCGGAGCGCGCGGCCTCGCACGGATACCCCTGCTTGACCTATCAATACACAATCGTTACGATTATTTGTTTTCCACCCTGACGCTGAATCAGACCCTTACGGACGAGTTGAGTTTCGACCTTGCTTTCCGAGGCTCCCGCCGAAATGTCGGTATCGCGATGGATATGCTGAGCACCGGTGAGGAACTTGGTAATACCACCGGGGTCGACACGAACCTGGGAGGCAGCGCCAGACTTCTCTGGCAGCAGGAACTGCACAACCTGATCTTCGGTGTTGACGTGGATTTCGGGAAACTTGATTCCGCGACTGTAGAGAAC
>JAAZOO010000255.1 GCA_012797715.1 Geobacteraceae bacterium
GGCAAGATCAACAACACCGGCCTCATCGAAGTCCCCATGGGTATCACCCTGAAGGAAGTCATCTTCGAAGTCGGCGGCGGGGTTCCCGACGGCAAGGAGTTCAAGGCCGTCCAGACCGGCGGACCTTCCGGCGGCGCCCTGACCTACAAGGACTCCGATGTTCAGATCGACTACGACAACCTCCTCGCCAAGAACTCGATGATGGGCTCCGGCGGCATGATCGTCATGGACGAAGACAACTGCATGGTGGACGTGGCCAAGTTCTTCCTGGACTTCACCATGGACGAGACCTGCGGCAAGTGCACGCCGTGCCGTATCGGCTCCAAGCGTCTCTATGAGATACTCGACAAGATCACCAAGGGCCAGGGCACCGAAGCTGACTTCGAGAAGCTGAAGAGCCTCGCCGTCAACATCAAGGACACCGCCCTCTGCGGCCTCGGCCAGACCATGCCCAACCCGGTTCTGTCCACCATGAACACCTTCGCCGATGAGTACCTCGCCCACGTTCGCGACAAGAAATGCCCGGCCGGCGTATGTACCGATCTCCTCGAGATCGTCATCCTTGCCGAGAAGTGTGTGGGCTGTACGCTCTGCGCCCGCGTCTGTCCGGTGAACTGCATCTCCGGCAAGGTGAAGGAAGCCCACGTCATCGATCAGGCCGCCTGTATCAAGTGCGGTGCATGTATCGAAAAGTGTAAGTTCGAAGCGATTGTCAAGAAATAAATTGCTATGAAAAGGAGCTCATATACATGTCTATGCTAAAAATTACCATTGACGGTAAAGAAACGGAAGTACCGCAGGGCAGCATGATCCTTGACGCTGCAAAGAAGCTGAACATCGATATCCCCACCCTCTGCTTCCTCAACCTGGAGGAGCTGGCGGTGAACAACATGGCGGCTTCCTGCCGCATCTGCGTCGTTGAAGTGGAAGGCCGCAAGAACCTGGCCCCTGCCTGCGCGACCCCGGTTACCGACGGTATGGTGGTCAAGACACACACCATGAGAGTACTGAACGCACGCAAGACCGTTCTTGAGCTCATGCTCTCCGACCACCCCAAGGACTGCCTCACCTGCCAGAAGTCGGGCGAGTGCGAACTGCAGGATATCGCCGAGAAATTCGGTGTCCGCGAAATCCGGTACGAGGGCGTGATGTCCACCTACCGGAAGGACATTTCTCCCGCCATTATCCGCGATATGGATAAATGCATCATGTGCCGCCGCTGCGAGACCATGTGCAATGAAGTACAGACCTGCGGCGTCCTCACCGGCGTCAACAGGGGATTCAACGCCGTTGTCGCTCCTGCTTTCGAGATGAATCTGGAGGAGTCCGTCTGTACCTTCTGCGGTCAGTGTACAGCGGTCTGCCCGGTCGGTGCCCTGGTGGAGCGCGACCATACCTGGGACGTGGTGAACGCCATCGCCGACCCGGACAAGATCACCATCGTCCAGACCGCTCCGGCAGTGCGCGCCGCCCTGGGCGAAGACCTCGGCATGGAGCCGGGAGTCTCCGTCACCGGCAAGATGGCTGCTGCACTTCGTCGTCTCGGTTTCGATCACGTGTTCGACACCGATTTTGCTGCCGACCTTACCATCATGGAAGAAGGCTCCGAGTTCCTTGACCGCCTCACCCGTTACCTGGACGGCGACAAGTCCGTGCGTCTCCCGATTCTCACCTCCTGCTGTCCGGCGTGGGTGAAGTTCTTCGAGCACCAGTTCCCCGACCTCCTCGACGTGCCTTCATCCGCCAAGTCCCCGCAGCAGATGTTTGGCGCAATCGCCAAGTCGTACTATGCCGAGATTCTCGGCGTGCCCAGGGAAAAACTGGTCGTTGTTTCCATCATGCCCTGCCTTGCCAAGAAGTACGAGTGCGAGCGCCCCGAGTTCAAGGTGAACGGAAACCCGGATGTGGACTACTCGCTCACCACCCGTGAGCTCGCCCGCCTCATCAAGAGAATGAACATCGACTTCGTCTCTCTTCCGGACGAAGACTTCGATGCGCCTCTCGGCGAGTCCACCGGCGCTGCGCCCATCTTCGGCGCCACCGGCGGTGTTATCGAAGCGGCCCTCAGGACCGCGTACGAGCTGGCAACCGGCCAGACCCTTGAAAAGGTCGACTTCGAGGCTGTCCGCGGCATGGAGGGAATCCGTTCCGCCAAGGTTCAGGTCGGTCCCCACACCCTCAACATCGGGATCGCCCACGAGCTCGGCAACGCCCGCAAGCTCCTGGAAGACGTGCGTGCCGGCAAGTCCGAGTACCATGCCATTGAAATCATGTCCTGCCCCGGCGGCTGCATCGGCGGCGGCGGCCAGCCCTATCACCACGGCGACGTGGAGATTCTCAAGAAGAGAACCAAGGTTCTTTACGACGAGGACGCGGGCAAGAAGATTCGCAAGTCCCACGAAAATCCGTATATCATCGAGCTGTACGAAAAGTACCTCGGCAAGCCGCTGAGCGAGAAGTCACATCACCTGCTTCACACCCACTACTTCAAGCGCTCCAAGCTTGGGGGGTAACGCTGTTCTCGAACATTCCGGTTTCCCGCTGCCAGTAGTGTGAGCGGGGTGCCGGCGAGATACAAGCGGCCGGATGACCAGCATCCGGCCGCTTTTTTTTACGTGCCGGGTTCCGGAAACCCGGCTTTTTTTTCAGCCGTTCTCCAAAGACGCCAAATTTGACTCAGGTCAAAGAATTCTCGATTCCTTCGTGAGATTGTCATACATGCATAAGAGTACGGCGGAATCCAAGAACGCTGTTCCTGGAAAAATCGGTAACCCGGAGAAAAGATGAAGAGACACGAAATCCTTTCCTGGCTGAAGACAGAGGATGAATCCCGCCTTGAAGAATTGTGGCTGCGAGCGGACACCGTGCGCCGGGAAAATGTGGGCGACGATGTGCATCTTCGCGGGCTTGTGGAGATTTCCAACATCTGCTCCCGTGATTGCGGCTACTGCGGTATACGCGCGGGCAATTCCGGTGTGCGCAGGTATCGCATGGAAGCGGATGAGATACTGGCGTGCGCCCGTCTCGCCGTCCGTTTCGGCTACGGCACTCTCGTCCTTCAGTCGGGAGAGGATTACGGCATAACAACGGACTGGCTTGTCGATGTGATAACCCGGGTAAAGGGGGAAACGGATCTTGCCGTGACCCTCAGTCTCGGAGAGCGGGAGGATAGGGAGCTTGTCACGTGGCGACGGGCAGGCGCGGACCGCTACCTGCTCAGATTCGAGACTTCCAACCGCGAGTTGTACGACCGCATCCATCCCCCCCTGCCGGGGCGCCGCTCCGACCGCTTCCAGATCCTGCGGAGGCTCCGGGAGATAGGGTACGAGGTGGGAAGCGGGATCATGGTGGGCATTCCCGGTCAGACCTGGGACGACCTGGCAAACGATATACTGCTGTTCCGGGAGTACGATATCGACATGATCGGTATCGGGCCCTTCATACCCCATCCCGAGACACCGCTCGGCCGAGACGGTTGGCGTTTCCGTGCTGCGCCGGACGAGCAGGTTCCGTCCACGGAACTGATGACCTGCAAGGTGGTTGCGCTTACCCGGATTACCTGCCCCTTGGTCAATATCCCGAGCACAACGGCCCTGGCCACGATCAATCGAGCGGAAGGGCGTGCGCACGGGCTTTCGCGCGGGGCAAATATCTGCATGCCCAACCTGACGCCGAAAAAATACCGGGAACTGTATGAGATATACCCGGACAAGTCCAGTTGCGACGAAAACGCGGAGGAGAGCAACGCCCGTATCCAGAGCGGAATCCGTGCCATGGGAAGATCCATCGGAAGGGGGCGGGGTGATTCCCTGAACAAGAC
>JAAZOO010000256.1 GCA_012797715.1 Geobacteraceae bacterium
CTTATTTTTTCGATTCAGGGATGTACGGAGAGGACGGATATGCGCAGCGACATGATTACCCAGGGACTTGAAAGAACACCCCATCGGGCTCTCCTGAAAGGGGCCGGTGTCCCCCAGACGGAAATGGACAAGCCTTTTATCGGCGTCGCGACCAGCTTCACCGACCTGATTCCTGGCCATGTGGGGATGCGTGATCTGGAGCGGTATATTGAAAAGGGGATCCACACGGGGGGAGGGTATGCCTTTTTCTTCGGGATACCCGGCGTGTGCGACGGAATCGCCATGGGACACAAAGGGATGCACTATTCCCTGGCCACCCGTGAACTGATAGCGGACATGGTGGAGTCCATCGCCGAAGCCCACCGGCTGGACGGTCTGGTGCTCCTGACCAACTGCGACAAAATCACACCCGGCATGCTGATGGCCGCGGCGCGTCTCGACATACCGTCCATCGTGGTGACCGCGGGACCCATGCTGTCGGGCCGCGGACCCGATGCGCGCCGCTATTCCTTCGTTACCGATACCTTCGAGGCCATGGCCCGTTATAAGGCCGGCGTCATTGACGGCAAGGAACTGCAGGTCTGCGAAGACAACGCCTGTCCGGGAATGGGCTCCTGCCAGGGCCTTTTTACCGCCAACACCATGGCAATTCTGACAGAGACCCTGGGAATGAGTCTTCCCCGGTGCGGAACGGCATTGGCGGTCTCCGCCCTGAAACGGAGGATTGCCTTTGCCTCGGGAGAGAAGATCGTAGAATTGGTGAAAAACAATGTCACGCCCCGCCAAATCCTGACGCGTGACGCGTTTGAAAACGCCATCCGAGTCGACCTGGCGCTCGGGGGATCGTCGAACACGGTCCTGCACCTGCTTGCAATCGCCCACGAGGCGGGAGTTGACCTCCCCCTTGAAACCTTCGACATCCTTGCGCGGCAGACCCCGCAGCTTGCCTCCATGAACCCGGCCGGCGAGCACTTCATGGAGGACCTCGATGTGGCGGGCGGTGTCCTCGGCGTATTGAAACAGCTGGGAGACCGCGTGAAGGACTGCCCGACCGTTATGGGGCTCTCCACACGGCAGCTGGTCTCCACCATCGACCGGATCGATGAAAAGGTTATCCGTCCGGCGGATGCGCCGGTAAAGAAGGAGGGGGGCATTGCCGTCCTATTCGGAAACCTCGCGCCCAAGGGCGCCGTTGTCAAGCAGTCCGGAGTGTCCGAGGCGATGATGCGCTTCACCGGAACGGCCCGCTGCTTCGATTCCGAGGAGGAGGCCATGGCCGCACTGATGCAGGGAAACATATCTCCGGGGAACGTGGTGGTCATCCGCTATGAAGGCCCGAAGGGAGGCCCGGGGATGCGGGAGATGCTGGCGCCGACCGCCGCCATTATGGGCCTCGGTCTCGGTGATTCCGTTGCGCTCATTACCGACGGACGTTTTTCCGGCGGGACCCGTGGTCCCTGTATCGGCCATGTCTCTCCCGAAGCCGCGGAGGGCGGACCCATCGCCCTTGTGGAGGAAGGTGACGAGATTCTGCTGGACATCCCGAACCGCAGGCTGGAGCTGCTCGTGGACGAAGAGACCCTTGCCGCACGGAGAAAAGGATGGAAGCAGCCTGAACCGAAGATCAGGAAGGGGTGGCTTTCTCGGTACGCCAAGGTGGTGACCTCGGCCTACACCGGGGCGATCACGACAGCGGACTGACAAGCCGTCGACGGTTCTGCTGAGGCGAACAATCGGCACACAGTGCGGGAGGTTTTCCTATGAAGCTCGCAGGCGCGAGAATTCTGCTGGAATGTCTAAAAATGGAAGGTGTTGACACGGTCTTCGGGTATCCCGGTGGAACGGTCATCAACATTTTCGATGAGCTCTACTCCTTTCCGGACATCAAAAATATCCTCCCCCGCCATGAGCAGGCGGGTGTTCACGCCGCCGACGGCTACGCGCGGGCCAGCGGCAAGGTGGGCGTAGCAATCGCCACCTCGGGGCCGGGGGCCACCAACACGGTCACCGGCATCGCAACCGCGTACATGGACTCGATCCCCCTGGTTGTCATAACCGGCCAGGTGCCCACGGCCCTCATCGGCAACGACGCCTTCCAGGAAGTGGATATCATCGGCATAACGCGCCCCTGCACGAAACACAACTTTCTGGTGAAGAATGTAAAGGAACTTGCCGGAATCGTAAAAAAGGCGTTCTACATCGCGCGCACCGGAAGGCCCGGGCCGGTCCTCATCGACCTGCCGAAGGACGTCCAGCTTGCTGTTACGGAATTCAGGTATCCGGACACAGTTGAGATTAAGGGATACAAGCCCACCATCGAAGGACACCCGAAGCAGGTTGAGAAGGCGGCATCCATGCTCCTTTCCGCCAGGAAGCCCGTTATCTACGTGGGGGGTGGGGTGGTTCTCGGCAATGCCGCACCGGAGTTGCGAAAACTTGCCGAGGCGCTGCATGCGCCGGTGACGACAACCCTCATGGGCCTCGGTTCCTTTCCGGAGGACAGCCCGCTGTCACTGGGCCTCCTCGGAATGCACGGCACCTTCTACGCCAACATGGCGGTGACGGAGTGTGATCTCCTGGTGGCCGTGGGCGCCCGTTTCGACGATCGCGTTACCGGAAAGATACCTGCATTCGCCCCGCACGCAAAGATCATTCATATAGATGTGGACCCCACCTCCATCAGGAAGAATGTACGCGTCGATCTTCCCATTGTGGGGGCGGTCCAGGACGTGCTGGCAAAGCTCACTACGTGCCTTGAGGAACGCGGAGAGGCCGCGGAAAATTTCAGGAACTCCATCAAGCCGTGGCTGGAGCAGATCGACGGATGGAAGGCAAAGCATCCCATGACTTTCAGGGAATCCACCCAGGTCATCAAGCCCCAGTCGGTCATCCGAAAGCTGAGGGAGCTTTCCGCGCCTGACGCGATTATTGCCACCGACGTGGGCCAGCACCAGATGTGGACCGCGCAGTTTTTCACCTTTACCAGCCCTCGGACACTCCTCAGTTCCGGGGGGCTCGGCCCCATGGGGTACGGTCTGCCCGCCGCCATGGGGGCACAGGCTGCGTTTCCGGAACGGCAGGTCATTGCGGTTTGCGGGGATGGCGGCTTCCAGATGAACCTGCAGAAGATCGCCACCCTGGTGCAGAACCGCCTGCCGGTGAAGGTGTGCATTCTGAACAACAGGTACCTCGGCATGGTTCGCCAGTGGCAGGAGTTGTTCTTCGGCAAACGGTACTCCCAGACCGTCCTTGATCTCCCCATTGATTTCGTGAAGCTCGCGGAGGCCTTCGGTGCAGCGGGTTTCTCGGCAACACGGCCGGATGAGGTGGAGGAGGTCATACGAAGGGGATTTGCGACACCCGGTCCGGTGATCATGGAGTTCAAGATTGATCGGGAGGAAAAGGTCCTGCCGATGGTTCCTGCCGGAGCCTCGCTCAACGAGATGGTTCTTGCCTCCTGAACAGGAGAAACGAACGCTGAGAAGAGTACCTCTTTCACCGTTTCACTGAGGAGATTGCCGCATGAGACATACGATAACGGTACTTGTGGAAAACGAATTCGGAGTCCTGTCACGCGTTGCCGGGCTCTTTTCCGGCAGAGGCTTCAACATCGACTCCCTGTCGGTTGCGCCTACGAACGAGGATTCCATTTCACGCATGACCATCGTCACGCGCGGAGATGAGCAGATTCTCGAGCAGATCACCAAGCACCTGAACAAGCTCATCGACGTTATCAAGGTTATTGACTTCACCGACGGGAGCGCCGTTGAGAGGGAAATGGCCCTGGTCAAGGTGACGGCCGAGGATGATAACAGGGCGGAGGTGCTCCGGATTGCCGATATCTTCCGGGCCAAGGTGATAGATGTTACTCCGAAAAGCTATACCATCGAGGTCACCGGTTCACCGTCCAAGGTAGACGCGATTCTGGAACTGCTGCGGCCCCTCGGCCTCAAGGAGCTGGTGCGGACCGGGCCCGTAGCAATCGGCAGGGGCGCAAAGGGATGGAAGGGGTAATATCCAGCGGCTAGCGGCTTACGGCTAGAGACGTCAGTTGCATACCATTTCAGGAGGAAACAATGAGGATTTACTACGACAAAGACTGTAACCTTGGCGTGCTCAAGGGCAAGAAGGTGGCGATAATCGGATATGGTTCGCAGGGGCACGCCCATGCCAATAATCTCAAGGACTCGGGTATCGATGTGGTGGTGGGCCTGCGGCCTGATTCCGCATCCGTCAAGAAGGCGGAAAATGCAGGCCTCGCCGTTCTTCCCACATCGGAAGCAGTGAAGATAGCCGATGTTGTCATGATCCTGCTCCCCGACGAAATTCAGGGGGACGTCTACCGGGAAGAAATCGGACCCTTTGTGAAAAAGGGCGCCTACCTCGCATTCAGTCACGGCTTCAATATCCATTTCGGCCAGATAGTTCCGCGTCACGACATTAATGTCATCATGATAGCGCCCAAGGGTCCCGGTCACCTGGTGCGCCATGAATACCTGAAGGGTGGAGGGGTACCGAGCCTTATCGCCGTTCACCATGATCCGGCAGGAAACTCCCGCGATGTCGCCCTTGCGTATGCATCGGCCAACGGCGGTGGGAGAGCCGGCATCATCGAGACCTCCTTCCGTGAGGAGACGGAAACTGACTTGTTCGGCGAACAGGCGGTTCTCTGCGGCGGCGTGAGCGCCCTGATCCAGGCCGGGTACGAAACCCTGGTGGAAGCGGGCTATGCACCGGAGATGGCCTATTTCGAGTGTCTCCACGAACTGAAGCTCATTGTGGACCTCATCTATGAAGGCGGTATCGCCAACATGCGCTACTCCATCTCCAATACGGCGGAATACGGTGACCTGACCCGTGGGCCGCGTGTCATCACCGAGGAGACCAAAGATGAAATGCGGCAGATTCTGGCGGAGATCCAGACCGGTGAGTTTGCCAAGGAGTGGATGCTGGAAAACAAGACCAACAAGCCGGTCTTCAGCGCCCTGCGCCGCCATGCGGCGGAGCATCCCATCGAAGAGGTTGGAGCGCGCCTTCGTTCCATGATGTCCTGGATCGGAGCATCGAAGATCGTTGACAAGACCAGAAACTGACGGTACGTGCATGTCGGCGAGGCCGGGTTGGAGGGGCATGGCGCGTCAGTGCCCCGGAGAACCCGGCCTTTCTCTATTGGGCGCCGGCATGAGCGGGATAGGAAGACATGCGTAATCAGAATACGCCGATAGCTGTCGAAGGGTACCCCTTCATCGCCGTGGCAGGGGGGGCTACGGTGGCGCTGGTGCTTCTCTCCTGGAAGATACCCGCGTTGCTCGCCCTGACGGCGACGCTCTACATCGCCTATTTTTTCCGTAATCCGCAACGGATTCCTCCTCCCGACGAACATACCTTTCTTGCCCCCGCCGACGGAGTCGTCACCTTTCTGGGGAAGGCCCGTGAAGTCCATCTGGGCGCCGAGATGATGAAGGTCAGTATCTTCATGTCTGTTTTCAATGTCCATGTGAACCGCGTTCCCTGCACGGGAACCGTCGTCGACACTTTCTACAGGAAGGGAAAGTTCTACGATGCGCGGGATGAGAAAGCGACCTTCGAGAACGAGCAGAGCGGGATCATCCTGGAGACGGAACGGGGTGACAAGGTGGTGGTTGTCCAGGTCGCGGGCCTTATTGCGCGGCGCATCGTGTCCTACCCGAAAAAGGGTGACGTGCTTCGGCGCGGCCAGCGTTTCGGGCTGATACGCTTCGGATCCCGGGTGGACGTCTATCTTCCGGCAGACGTGGAGATTCGGGTCGCGGCCGGCGAAAGAACCGTTGCAGGTGAGACCATACTGGGGCGCCTGCCATGAACGGTGAAAAGATCGATATGACCGAAGGGATGCGGAAGGGGATCTACATCCTTCCCAACCTGTTCACGACAGGGAGCCTTTTTGCCGGTTTCTACGGGATCGTCGCCACCATGAGCGGCAATTTCGATACGGCCGCCCTGTGGATTCTGATCTCGTCCATTTTCGACGGACTGGACGGCAAGGTGGCGCGTCTTACCGGAACGACATCAAAGTTTGGTGTCGAGTACGATTCCCTTGCCGATCTCGTCGCCTTCGGGGTCGCCCCCGGAATTCTCATGTATTCCTGGGCCCTGAAGCCTTTCGGCAGGCTTGGGTGGCTGGCGGCCTTCCTCTTCGTCGTATGCGGAGCCCTGCGCCTGGCGCGGTTCAATGTCCAGGTCAACACCGTTGAGAGCAAACGCTTCGTGGGTCTTCCCATCCCGGCAGCCGCCAGCATGGTATCGGCCACGGTACTGCTGTTTCATCATTTTGGCTGGCCCGGATCGTACAAGAAACTTGCCATCCTGGTCCTTATCTACCTTCTCGCCTTTCTCATGGTCTCCAATTTCCGCTACTATTCCTTCAAGGACCCGGGATTGATCAAGCGACAGCCGTTCGCGTTTCTCGTGCTGGCCGTCCTGCTCCTGATCGTTATCGCGGCCGAGCCGGTCGTGATGCTTTTCGTGCTCTTTCTCTCTTACATCTTTTCCGGTCCCGTCGGCTATATCATGACCTACCCGCGAAGGAGAAGGCTGGAAAAGGCCCTGCACAAGGACGAAAAAAAGGCCGAGTCACAGAATGGAGCTTGACAGCGGACGTCAAATTTCTTTATTATCAGCCCACATTTGAAAAGGCAGTGAAGAGGAGTAGTAGTTCCAGTTCTTTTCTCCAGAGAGCCGGTGGGTGGTGCGAACCGGTGAAAAGACGGAACGAACTCGCCTTGGAGCCGCTTCGGTGAAGACGAGTAGCCGGGGCCGTACCCCGCGTAAAGGGAGAATGAGGTCCGCCTCTGCGGACGAAGAAGGGTGGTAACGCGAAGCAAGGCCTTCGCCCCTCGTATGGGGCGGAGGCTTTTTTTTTAGGCAGTCACCAGAACAGGGAGGTCTACTATGGGTGAGGTGAAAACGGTAAAAATTTTCGACACAACTCTGCGGGACGGTGAACAGTCCCCGGGAGCGAGCATGAACATCGATGAGAAGCTTCGCATAGCCAAACAGCTTCAGAAGCTGAACGTAGATGTGATTGAAGCAGGTTTCCCCATTGCCTCGGAAGGGGATTTCGAGGCGGTGAAACGGGTTGCCCAGACCATCAAGGGTCCGGAAATCGCAGGGCTGTGCAGGGCCAACTTCAAGGACATCGACCGCGGATGGGAGGCCCTGAAGTACGCGGAAGAGAAGGGACGGATCCACACCTTCATCGCCACCTCCGACATCCACATGAAGTACAAGCTGCAGATGGAACCGGCCAAGGTCCTGGAAACGGCGGTAAAAGCGGTGAAGCGCGCCCGCTCCTACACCGCAAATGTGGAGTTTTCCTGTGAGGACGCGGTTCGCACGGATCTGAAGTTTCTGGCCGAGGTGGTTGGTTCTGTCATTGATGCCGGGGCAAGCGTCGTCAACATACCGGATACGGTGGGGTATACGATTCCCTTCGAATACTTCAACATCATCAAATACCTGAAGGAGAACGTTCCCAATATCGAGACGGCGATCATATCCGTCCATTGCCAC
>JAAZOO010000257.1 GCA_012797715.1 Geobacteraceae bacterium
AGGGAGAAGGCCGCCTTCGTGTGCGGCTACCTCACCCATGTGGCTCTCGATTCGACCCTGCATCCCTATGTGTACCATGTGAGCGGAAACTACTACGCCGAAAGCCCCGTAGAACGCCGGGAGGCCATGTCCCGTCACCGTCTCATCGAGGGTTGGCTCGATCTGCACCTTCTCCGTCAGATAGCACAAGAACCGGCAACATGCGGCTACCTGGGTGACATTCGACGGAGCGGTTCCGTGAACAGGGAATTGCTGCGGTTTTTTCTCCGTGCCTGTGAAAAGTCGATGCCGATGAAACCGTCTGCCTGGAAGGAACTGCTGCGGGGGTATCGGGTTCAGATGGCCCTGAACGCTCTCTTTGGGAACTCTTCGGCGGAAAAATTGGTACGGCGCATGGACAGGATGGCGGGAGGGAGGCTGATGACCTTCCATGCGCTCTTCTACCCCCCGAAACACCAGGAGATTCCCTCCGAGATCACCCATTTTTCATCCTTTCGCCATCCGGTCACCGGTGAAGAAAAGACAGGCGGATTCGAGCATCTCTGGAGGGAGTCGGTGGAGCGAAGCCGGAAATTTCTCGCTGCGGCAGACGGATTTCTTTTCGCGGGCGAGGATGAGGACAGGCTCAGAAGCGTGATACAGGCATACAGTCTCAGCAATGGGCTTGTGGGGGTTGCCGCCCGGGAGGCTGTCCACTATGACTGTATCCCTCTGCACAGGCTCCGGTTTTCCGATGCAGAGGGATGACCGGGGTTCCCCGCCGCAGGGTCAGCGTGCGGCAGGGGGAGAGGAGAGAGCCTCTCTTACGAGAGCTCCGAGGCTATCGCCTTCGCCTTCCGGGCAATAGCCTTGAATATGTCCAGCATCTTCAGGAAAATCGGCGATGCAACGGCGAGGCATAAACCTTCTATCAATCGCTCTTCATGGTGGGTGGCGTAGTCGGTCGCCATCTTCGCCACCATTGTCTCCGATTCAAGCACATACCGAAGCAGGATCGGGTTCTTGACAAGGATCAGGTCTGCGGTTGCCTTGAGAAGCTCCGTCAGGTTCTGGGAAAGGAAGCTTATCTCCGTGACGGCGCGGTCGCTGAACAGTATCCTTTCCTTGATCTTTGTCTCGAGGGGAAGCGTGAGTTCCGAAAGATCGTCACAAATCCCCATCAGATGAGGCAGGATCGCGGCATATTCTTTCTTCGTCTCATCATTCCGCGCAAGTTCCTTCGTCTTTTTCATCAGTTCCGGTTCCGCGCTTTTGAAAACCGCAAGTTTTTCCCGGCATGCGGCCAGCGGTTCCAGGGAATTCCTCATGAATGCCCTCTGCAGCAGAACCATGCAATTTTCCGTGCCCGTTCCTATCTCGTGCATTTCATGCCGTATTTCTTCGTAGAGTGTCTTCATACGGTTCCTCTCTTTCCGCATCGCATTCTTTGCGACCGGTGAATCGTGGCTTTTCAAAACGTCGAATTATATTTTTATCTAGACTAAAAATCAATGGATTTCTTTCGCCCGATTTGACAACAGGCGATGGAGGGTTACACTTTATGCCCATAGGACAAAAAATCATTCCCATCCGGAAATTCTCCGCCTTCCCGAAGCATGCCGCTGATTTTAATCGTACTGTATTTTTCCGGATAATCCAGAACAGTTGATAGGTACC
>JAAZOO010000258.1 GCA_012797715.1 Geobacteraceae bacterium
GGGGAGAAGGATCTCCTTCCGACTTTTGCATGAGCCTCTGTTGTTCGCTCTTTCTGAATGCTCCTCTTTCGTCGTCCTACTTCTTTGCCGGCGGCGGCAGATTGGCCACCAGCCGCAGGGAAATCGTCAGTTCGTCCAGCTGGTAGTGGGGACGGAGAAACGCCACGGCCCGATACGCGCCCGGCTTTCCCGGGATCTCGGCCACCTCCACCCGCGCCTCGCGCAGGGGGAAGCGCGCCTTCATCTCCTGCCCCGCATCGTCGTCCAGAAGAACGTAGTTGCTGATCCAGCGGTTCAGGTAGTCCTCCACGTTCTTTCTGGTCATGAAACTGCCGATCTTGTCCCGCATGATGGATTTCAGGTAATGGGCGAAGCGGGAAACCGCCAGGATGTACTGGAGCTGTGCCGACAGCCTGGCATTGGCATTGGCCGCGTCGCTGTCGTACACCTTGGGCTTGTTGCAGGTCTGGGTACTGAAAAAGGCAGCGAAGTCGGTCCCCTTGCAGTGGACCAGAGGTATGAACCCGAGGTCGGCAAGCTCCTTCTCGCGCCGGTCGGTGATGGCTATCTCCGTCGGGCACTTGAGGGCAACCTCTCCCTCGTCCGTTCGGAAGGTATGCACCGGAAGCCCCTGCACCAGGCCGCCCCCTTCGACCCCCCTGATGGCGGCCGTCCACCCGTACTTGGAAAAGGCGTCGGTTATGCGCGTTCCCAGGGCGTAGGCGGCGTTGCCCCACAGGTACTTACTGTGGTCGGTCCCGTCCACGTTCTCCTCGAAATCGAAAGACTCCACAGGCACGGTTGCCTGACCGTACGGCAGCCGCATCAGGGTATGGGGAAGGCAGAGACCCACATAGCGGGAATCCTCTGAGTCACGGAACGACTTCCACTTGGCGTACTCCACGCTCTGAAATATCTTTGCCATATCCCGGGGGTTGCCCAGCTCGGTGAAGCTCTCCAGGTTGAAGATGGACGGCGAGGCTGCCGATATGAACGGGGCGTGGGCGGCGGCCGCCACCTGGGACATCTTTTCCAGGAGAGACAGATCCTGGGGATGGTTGCCGAACTCATAGTCCCCGATGAGGCAGCCGTAGGACGCCCCGCCGAAAGTTCCGAACTCTTCCTCGTAAATCTTCTTGAAGAGGTTGGACTGATCGAACTCGGCCGCCTTTTCCATGTCCTTGAGCAGCTCCTGCTTGGTGATGTTCAGGACACGGATCCTCAGCTTTTCCCCGGTTTCGGTCTGATCCACCAGGTAGGCCAGCCCCCGCCAGGAAGCCTCCAGCTTCTGGAAGTCCTGGTGGTGCATGATCTCGTTGAGCTGGTCTGATATGAGACGGTCCAGCTGGGCTATCCTGCTGTTGATCATCATCTCCGTGTCCTTGGACACAACGATGGCCCCGTCCATGACCTGCTTCACGAATTCGCCGATGAGGTCCCGGGCGTATTCCCTCTGGGTCACGTCGCGGGCCAGACGGCCGTCATCAATAATCTTGTCCAGAAGACTGCGCTCTTCCGCTGCTTCCGAGGCTTCCGCCGCCTGGACCTGTTGTTCCTTTTCCTGCTCAGCCATAGGTCATCACCCCCTTGCTATTCAGCGCCCGGCTTTTCGGGAGTCGCCTCGACTCCCGCCTCTTTCCCCACCTGCTGCAGGGACTCGGTGCTGTTGATAATCTCCTGCAGAAGCTCATCGAGCCTGTCATTGCCGTCCAGCTTGCTCAGGAGGTCCGACATGCGGCGGCGTGCCTCCGTAAGCTTGCGCAGCGGCTCCACCTGGCGGGCCACCTGTTCCGGGTGGAAGTCGTCCAAGGACTTGAAACGCAATTCCACCGCCATTTTCGTATTGTCGTTGCTCAGCTTGTTGTCCACCTTGAAGGCGACCCGCGGCTTCATGGCCTCCAGGACATTGTTGAAATTATCCCGATCGATCTCCACGAACTTCCGGTCCTTGATCTTGGGGAGCGGCTCGTCGGGCTTGCCCGAC
>JAAZOO010000259.1 GCA_012797715.1 Geobacteraceae bacterium
GATGCGGAGAAGTACCTGGAGACACTGGAGGCGTAAGGAAGAGGTGCCTGCCGTTCCTGTCTCGCTGTCGACACCGGTGCGGGTCCGCTTCCGGAACAGCCCGGCATGCATCCTGCCCCGGTCCGCAATTCGCTTTTTCCCTTTGAACCTTGACAGGTGGCTGGGCGCGGGCCTATTCCTGGAGGCGGCACGGCATGCGTAAGCGTCCCGGCGTGAAATTTCGTTTTCTGTCTGGCAAAATGAAAGACATCTGCCGGGGGAGCGCCATCCGGATGGGGAACGGACATCCGCTTTCAGTGGTTGTGACGCTGTTCGCGGTCGCCGTCGGTGTCTTCGTTCTCTGGTCTGTATTCTATTCCCTGGGCAGGGTCCTCGTTCACGTTCCTTCCCGCGTCGTTCCGGACGGGATTGCCGGCCTCTTGCTCGACAAACCATGACAGCCGTTCGCGTGATCCATGCTACGAACAGACAGAAAGGCAAGGGTTCCGTGGAAATCATGGAGGAGGCTGCGGGCCTCGTGCGCCGGGCATCGGCCGCGGACCTGTGTTGCTACTGTCTCGGGACCTTCCCCTTTGTATCCTACTTCCTCCTGTTCTTCAGCCGCAGGAGCGGAGCTGAGGGGTGCGCCGGTCTTGTCTCCGATTCCCTGGCCCTTTCTTTCCTCTTTCTCTGGATGAAATACTGGCAGTCCGTGTATGCCTCCCGGCTCCTGGCAGGTGTCCGGAACGAGAGGAAGGAATTCCTCCTTCCCTGCAGGCAGGCGGCGGTCCAGACGGTTTTCCAGCCCTGGAGCCTTTTCCTCCTGCCGCTGTCCCTGCTCCTGACGCTCCCGTTCCCCTGGTGCTTCGCCTTTTTCCAGAACGTTACCGTCCTGGGCGCGGAAGGGGACGTGAGAACCGTGTTCAGGCGCGCGTACCGCCAGTCGCTGCTCTTTCCGGCCCAGAATCTGCTTGTGATTCTCTTTGTCCTGAACCTCTCCCTGATCGTCTACCTAAACCTCTGTGCCGCGTCCTTTCTCATCCCTCTCTTGATCAAGAAACTGCTGGGCATCGAAACGGTTTTCTCCAGGAGTCACCACTTCCTGTTCACTCCGTCGTTTCTTCTTTTCCTGGCGGTCCTCACCTATCTCTGCGTGGACCCCTTCGTAAAGGCCGCCTATGTGCTCCGCTGCTACTACGGTGAGTGCCGGGAGACAGGCGCCCATCTCCTCTCCGAACTGCGGGCGCTGCGCCGCTCTGCGGCAAGGTCGGCCGCCCTCCTCCTGACGGCGACGTTTCTCCTGGCCGCTCCCCGGTACCTTTCCTCCGGAAAAACGGAGGGTCTCCTGATTTCCGGAAGCGTTCCTTTCGACCGTAAAGGGGTGGACGCATTTCCCGGGGATCCCGTTCCATGAACGGTAACGGGAAGATATTCCGGATTCTCCTGTTTCTCATGGTCTGCGCATTCGGGTTCGGGGCGTACACCATCCTCAGGGAGCAGTTCGAAAGGGGGAACGCCTACCCGCCTTATTCGTCGTTCAGAAGCGATCCCCGCGGGACCCGGGAGTTCTACCGGGCTCTCGAGCGTCTGCCCGGGATGCAGGTCCGGCGCACTTTTCTGGAACCGTCCCGTCTCCTCCACGAAGAGGGAGCCGCGTTCCTTTTCCTCGGCATGGATGCCGGGGCGATGCGCGCCATCGCAAAGAAGGATATCGAATCCCTGGAGCTGCTTGCTCGGAAGGGAAACCGACTGGTTTTCGTCTTTTCTCCCCTTTCCGGAGGGACAGGGAGCACCGGGGAAGCGGACGGGTGGAAAAAATGGACTCTCTCCGGTGTTGCCGGAAGGGGAGCGCCGTGCTGGTGCCTTGCCTGGAGATGGGGCGTGATTCTCTACGATGCCCCGCCGGAAAAGGGTTCTGGAGAAAAGGGCGGGTTCGCAACGCTGTCGCCCGGAGAGAGGGGCCTTCCCGATACTATTCCCGTGCGTTCGAGCCTCTCCTTCAGGCCGGACGCTGCTGTCTGGAGAACGGTATACTCCGGAGCCGATGGCGCGGTACTCATGGAGCGCGGCATGGGCAAGGGGAGCATTGTCTTCCTTTCGGAATCGTACCCGGTTCTCAACGGTGCAATGAAGGACCGGAGCTATTCCGCGCTGCTCCTCCGGCTTCTGGGCGGAAGCAGGATCGCGGTGTTCGACGAAACCCACCTGGGCATCTCGGAACATCCCGGGATCATGTCGCTCATGAAGAAATACCGGCTGACATATTTCCTGGCGGCGCTTTTTCTGCTTGCAGTCCTGTATCTCTGGAAGAACCGGGTTCCGTTTGCCGGGTCCACCGGTTCCGCGACCGCTGGAGATAACGCGATACCGGAGGACTTGGATGCAGCGGACGGGCTGATCAGCCTGCTGCGCAGGAACATCCCCGCTGCCGCTCTCCTGGAAGTCTGTTACCGGGAGTGGATGAAGGCCGGTTCCCGCGCATACCGGAACGGGGGCGGCACTACGGAACGGCTGCAGGCAATTGTGGACGAAGAAACGGCACAACCTCCCGCCAGTAGGGATGCGGCGGCGGGCTACCGGAGAATGGCGCGAATACTTGCGGAGAGGAAATGAAAATGAGTAATGAAATGTTCCGGCTGCTGGAGGGTATCGAGAAAATCAGGGAACAGGTGGGGAGGGTCGTCATCGGCCAGCGCGACGGGATCGACAAGGCGCTGGTGACGGTGCTGGCGGGCGGCCATGCCCTGGTGGAAGGTATGCCCGGCGTGGGAAAGACGCTGCTGGTTCGGGTGCTGGCAAAGACGCTGGGAGGCGTCTTCTCCCGCATCCAGTTCACGCCGGACCTGATGCCGGCCGATATCACCGGAGTGACGGTCTTCAATACGAAAACCAATGAGTTCATGTTGAGTCCGGGTCCGGTTTTCTGCGGCTTCCTCTTGGCGGACGAGATCAATCGGGCACCGGCCAAGACCCAGTCGGCCCTGCTGCAGGCCATGCAGGAAAGGACCGTGACCATCGACCGGAAGACCTACCGGCTCCCGGCGGGTTTCACCGTGTTCGCCACCCGGAGTCCCGTGGAGTTCGAGGGTACCTACCCCCTCTCCGAGGCGCAGAAGGATCGGTTTCTTCTCACCATCACCATGGAAGATCTGGATAGGGAGGAGGAATTTTCCCTTGTCACTCGTACTCTCGGTGCAGACGCTCCCGAAGAACTGTTTGCCGCCGGCCGGGTGCAGCGCGTTATGGGCGCCGACGAGCTGCTGC
>JAAZOO010000260.1 GCA_012797715.1 Geobacteraceae bacterium
CGTCCGGGTCCAGCCCCTCGATGAAGTACTCGCGGGGGAGGCCGATACGGAGTCCTTTGACCTCTCCGGTCAGGGCCTTCAGGTAGTCGGGCACCGGGGTGTCGACGCTGGTGGAGTCCTTGGGGTCGTGGCCGGCAACCGCGCCGAGCATGATTGCCGCGTCGGTCACGTCGCGGGTGAGCGGGCCCACCTGGTCCAGAGACGAGGCGAAGGCGATGACACAGTAGCGGGATACCCTGCCGTAGGTGGGCTTGAGCCCCACGCAGCCGCAATGGGACGCGGGCTGGCGGATGGAGCCGCCGGTGTCGGTGCCGAGGGTGGCGACCGCCTGCTGAGCGGCCACGGCCGCGGCAGAGCCGCCGGACGACCCTCCGGGGATGCAGTCCAGGTTCCAGGGGTTGCGGGTCTTGCCGAACCAGCTGGTCTCGGTGGAGGAGCCCATGGCGAACTCGTCCTGGTTCAGTTTGCCCAAGAGCACCATGCCCCGCTCCTTCAGCTTCGCGGTGGCGGTGGCGTCGTAGGGGGGAATGAAGTTGGACAGGATCCGGGAGGCGCAGGTGGTGAGGATTCCCTTGGTGAGGAAGATGTCCTTGAGGGCTATGGGGATCCCGGTAAGCAGGTCCATCTCGCCCGCGGCGATCCGTTTGTCCGCCTCTTCCGCGTTCTTCAGCGCCTCCTCCGGCGTAACGGTGATGAAGGACTTCACCTTCTCCTCCACCGATTCTATCCTGGACAGGAGTGACTTGGTCGCCTCGACCGACGACACCTCCCGCTTCTTCAGCTTTTCATGCAGCTCGTGGATGGTAAGTTCGTATAATTCCATGGGAAAATCTCCAATAAAAGCGGGCTAAAGGCAAATGGCTAAAGGCTGAAGGAAAACCAAAACAATCCCGACTGGTTACCCAATACCCTTCGCCCTTTGCCTTTCGCCCTTCGCCTATTCTATGACCTTCGGCACCCGGAAGAAGCTCTCGGAGCGATCCGGGGCATTGGCCAGGGCGTTCTCGATGCCGATGGAAGGCGTCACCACATCATCCCGGAAGGCGTTCTCCATGGGCACGGCGTGGGCCGTCGGCACGATGCCGGAGGTATCCAGTTCGTTCAGCTTGTCCACGTAGGCCAGGATGGCGTCCAGCTGGCCGGTGAAGAGCTCCTTTTCCGCCTCGGTGAGCTCCAGCCGCGCCAGCCGCGCCACGTGCTCCACCTGTTCCCGCGTAATCTTCATTTCCATGCTCCATCAAGTGAAATCCATATTTATTCCAGGCAGTTTTTCTACCATGATCGGCAGGAAATTACAACCAGCCAGACGTCAGACCTTTTCTCACACCGTGAACGTTGAACCTTGAACTTTCTTTCAAATCCTCTCCAGCCCGGCAAACCGGAGCAGCAGCTTCTTCGGCCCCCCCTTGTCGAACCAGACGGTGACCTTCTCGTTGTCGCCCCGCCCTTCCAGCGTACGGATGGTTCCGGCGCCGAACTTGGCGTGCCGCACCCGCATGCCGATGAAGACCCCGTCCCCTTCAGGCACCACCCGCACCTCGTTGTCGGGAAAGGGAGTACCCGGAGATGTCCGGGGAGTGGAACGGGACTGCTCCACGACCTCATCCCATCTGGCCGGCCGTGAAGCTCTCCCGCTTTCCGAAGCGGCGCCCACCCCCGCCGCACCACTCCAAGGGAAGCCGGACTGGAATTCCTCCTCCACCTCCAGCAGTTCATGAGGTATGTCTCCGAGAAAGCGTGACGGAGCGTTGAACTGCTCCTGACAGTAGAAGTGGCGGCGCCTGGCATTGGTCAGGTACAACCGTTCCCGCGCCCGGGTCATCCCCACGTAGCAGAGACGGCGCTCCTCCTCCATCTGCTCCGGATCGTCAAGGGCGCGGACATGGGGGAACAGCCGCTCCTCCATTCCGGTCATGAAGACGATGGGGAACTCCAGTCCCTTGGCCGAGTGGAGGGTCATGAGCGTAACGGAGGCGTGATGCCGCTCCCCCCGTTCCACATCCGAGATGAGGGCCACCTGCTCCAGGTAGGCCGAGAGCCCCTTCTCCTCCGAGGTCCGCTCGAAGTCCTCCAGGGCAGCCAGGAGTTCCTGCAGGTTGGCGAGGCGATCCCGCGCCTCCTCGGTCCGCTCCTCCTTCAGGCGCGCCTCATAGCCGGACTCCCCGATGATGCGGGAGGCCAGCTCGGGAAGCGGAAGCGTTTCAACAAGGGATGCAAAGCCATCCATGAGAGAGAGGAAATCGGCGACCCTGCCCCGTGGTCCCTTTCCCAGCACGTCGCCGGCGGCGGCCTCCCGCAGGGCCGCGCCAAAGGGGATGCCCCGCTCCGCGGCCAGATCCGCCACCTTGTCAAAGGTGGAACCGCCGATTCCCCGGGGCGGGGTGTTGAGGACGCGTTTCAGGGAGACATCGTCGGAGGGGTTGTCCAATACCTTCAGGTAGGCGAGGATGTCCTTGACCTCCATCCGCTCGTAGAAGCGCATCCCCCCCACCATGTGGTAAGGGATCCCCGTGGCCCTGAGGGAGTCCTCCAGCACGCGGGACTGGGCGTTGGTGCGGTAGAACACCGCCATGTCCGCCAGGTTTCGGCCTGTGCGGAGGTGCCGTTCGATCTCCCGGCACACAAAGCGGGCCTCGTCCCGTTCGTTTTCCAGGCGACGGTGGACGATACGGTCGCCGCACGGGTTCTCCGTCCAGAGGGTCTTTCCCGTGCGCCCCCGGTTCTTCCGCACCACCGCGCCGGCCGCGGCCAGGATGGTGGAGGTCGATCGATAATTCTGCTCCAGCTTCACCACGGTGACGCCGGGGAAGTCTTTCTCGAAATCCAGGATGTTCCTGATGTCGGCTCCGCGCCAGCGGTAGATGCTTTGATCGTCGTCCCCCACCACGCACAGATTCCGGCGCTCCCCTGCCAGGAGCCGCACCAGGCGGTACTGGACGGGATTGGTGTCCTGGTACTCGTCCACCAGGATCCACTGGAACCGCTCCCGGTAGCGCTCCAGCACGTCGGGAAACTCCTCGAAGAGCTTCACGGCCAGCATGATGAGGTCGCCGAAGTCCAGGGCGTTGCACCTTTTCAGGCGCTCCTGGTAGGCAGCGTAGACACGGGCAATCATCTTTCCGCTGCAGTCGTGGGTGGGGATATCGTGCGGAGTCCGGCCGCTGTTCTTGCAGTCGTCGATGGCCGACGCGAACATGCGGGGGGGATACTTCTTCTCATCCAGGTCAAGCTCCCGGACAATATCCTTCAGTATCCTCTCGGCATCCTTGTCGTCATAAATGGCAAAGTGGGTGGTGTAGCCGAGCCGGTCGATCTCCCGCCGCAGGATGCGGACACAGGCGGAGTGAAAAGTGGAAATGAGAGGGGTCTCCCCGCCTGCCAGGAGCTTTTCCACCCTCTCCTTCATCTCCGCGGCAGCCTTGTTGGTGAAGGTAACCGCCAGAATCTTCCAGGGAGGGACACCCAGCTCGCGAATCAGGTGGGCGATGCGGTGGACGATGACCCGGGTCTTGCCCGAGCCGGCCCCTGCCAGGATCAGGAGCGGCCCCTCTCCGTGGAGCACCGCCTCCCGCTGGCGGGGGTTCAGGTTCTGCAGGATCTTCATTGCTGGTCCTCGCTGTCAATTTCGTGCCCTTCTGTTATAACACGACCGAAACCGGGGACCAGCTTTTTTTCAGCGATACGATTGAGGCAATCCCCAAATCCCCCCGGCCCCCTTTCGCTACGGAGGGAGACCGCGCCACTCGCACCACTCCCGTGGGCAACGGAGCGGTCCGGTTTCCGTTCCCGCTTCCCCGTTTGTGGCAGGGGGGCTTCACGATCCTATTCCGTTTTTCCTGTTCCCTGCGCCCGGCGCCTTGCGCCTGAGAACCCACTTGCCGGTCTCAATCACCGGCACCACGGTGCAGGCAACGGCAGCGGCGAAAAGCCACTCCTGCAGCGTCAGACGGGCCGTGCCGAAAACGGTCCGGAGAAAGGGAACGTTCATCACCAGGACGAGGAGGAGCAGTTCCCACAGAACCGCCAGGGTGAGCCAACGGTTGGCAAAGGGCCTGCGAAACACCGAATGGCGATGGGAGCGGTAATTGTAGGCCTTCACAAACTCAATGAGGACCAGGGAAACGAAGGTCATGCTCATGGCCTTTTCCTCGGAAAATCCGCGGC